>DASPWL010000001.1:0-3472 GCA_035637795.1 Minisyncoccota bacterium
CCTACCGTTAGACGACCCCGCAAATATGCCTATTTTACATTAAAATTAAGGTTTTTTCAAACTAAAAACTGCAATTCAATTGCAGTTTTTAGTTTGCTGCAAATCAGCTATGGCGTTCCTACAACCGCAGCCGAGTTATCAAACTCATTTACTTCGTTATAGATATTATTCGGATCAGTATAGACATTAACCGAAAAAATCGTCCCGGGAGTATTAACTAATCCCCAAGTACTATACGGCCATGTTATCGGCACACATGTGGCTTTTTTATATGCTCCGGGTATATCTAAATCTTTTGCGTTACCGTTAACCGTGACGCGTACGGGAAAATTTGTTAGATCATTAGTTCCTTGATTACAAAAGGTCGCCTGAACGCCATTGCTTTTGAGTATAAGGCTTCGCACCGCAAGGTGAATACCATTGACTACTGGTACGGTAACTGTTGTTTCAAGACCTACAGGGAAATTAATACCGGATTTCTTATATATACCTAATGGATCGATAATTGTAACTGCGGTAAAAGTCGAACCTGGATCATAGGAAAGACCCCAGGTGTTATAGCTGAATGTATCAGTTTCACAAACCCCCGCTGCCTTGGCCCCCAAAATGTCAAAGTCCCGGTTAATTCCGTTTAACCTAATGCGGACGGGGAATGTTGGGACACTTGATGATCCTCGATTGCAAAATGTAACACTAAGACCGGTACTGTCCAGTGACGTACCGCTTATACTAAGATCAAGACCAGAAATTAAAAGTAATTGGTTCACGGCCTGGCAACCATAAATTGAATTTAGCTTGGCCCTAGTCATTCTATTCACAATTCCATTGCCTTCCGTTAACTTTAAGGGTGTCAAAATTTCATCTCTATACTTCTCCTGGAAGCTTTTTATTGCCAGGCGGGTATTTTCCCCAAAGACACCGTATTCTTCTGGCGGAATATTATATGATAAGTCAAGAAGAAAGAACTGCAAACGTCTTATCTGGTCACCTTTGGCGCCAACTTTCATATTGTTATGAAAATCATAACAGAGCAACGGCAAAGGATTAACTGTAGTGATGGGAGATACCGCCAGTGGCACTGCTGATCCTTGAGCCAAGGAAGTAATGGGCAAAAGAAATCCCACCGCAAGAGCGGCAGAGACAATAAGATATTTTTTAGTACGAATGTTCATATTTTATTATTAATTAGTGATACAAGACGAGAATGATTATATTTCATAAGAATGTAAGTAAGGAGTCGATTCATCATTTACAAACTCCTGCTATCACCAGCAACAACTAGCCAACGCCTGAATTGGAATTGATAGATAGATAAGTAATAACTTACCGCCCCTAAACATAATTCATAAACAGCCAGTACAACTATGATTGCAGGAAAATAGTCATGGACAATAGTCTTAACATTAGAACTTGAAATAATATTTTTTATCCAGCTAACCGATGGTTCCTGCAATGTAGAATCGTCAGATGGAGTTCCAGTAACAAATACTGAAGGAGATATAAAAATATCTAAGATAAGAATAAAAACAACCAAAAGAGCCATACTTATCCCCAGTATTTTTAGAAGGTTATGCCGATTTATATAAAACTTCAGGCAACCCACATTGAATATTATACCACAAGTATAACAGTTAATCTTTAGTTCAGTAGCAAAGCTGTGCATAAGTTTTAGATCTCTTTTCTTAATCGCCGGCCTACAAAATACATAGTCAACACAAAGATAATCAGAGCAACTGCTAAGCCAATTTCTGCATAGCGGAAATAGTGCTTAAGCAAGGTCAAAGTAGCGCCTGAACCATAGCCCAAGGAAAATACAATGGTAATCCAAAGAAAAGATGACAGTACATCACCCTTAATAAACTTCTTTATAGGCATCTTGAGTGAACCGGCCCGGAGCATTACTGGCGTATGAAGGCCAAAGGTAAATTTAGCGACTGCCAGGGTATGATTGGGGCGCTGTTCCAAATGAATATCCATTGGTTTACCTAGTTTCTCACTCCAACGCCGGAAAAAAGATGAGCGGCCATGAAAATGCCGTCCGATAAAGTACCAAAAATAATCAGTACCTATAACTCCTAACAAAGCAATCGCTATAATCCAATAAATTTTAAAAACTCCCAAACGAACAAGAAATGCCGCCGCAAAAAGAACGGTTTGACTTTCAATCGTCAATAAAAGCAAAACCAGGGCATAGCCCAGGGTTTGATGCATCAAAAAATAATTGACAAAAAATGTTTCCATCCAATTCTAGAACCCATCTCAGTAATACCCTTTCTACTGCAATTTCAGGATTTCGGCTGCAAAATGAGTATATCTCGTCGAAATAGCAGTGGCTATTCCTCCTCAATCTACTCATTTTTCGCTCTAAATCCTGAAATTTCGTAGCGAAAAGTATTACTAAAATAGGTTCTAAGGTACAATGAGCCGCTGAAGCTCATCTTCCATTGCAAAAAATTCCTGGGAACGAATTTTTCTAGGGCGGGGCAGAGAATTTTTGACTATTTTTTTAATGCTGCCCGGCCGGTCGCTCATAACTGCTATCCGGTCTCCCAGTAATAAAGCTTCTTCAGTAATGTGCGTTACCATCACTATCGTTGGCTGGCGATCTCGCCAAATTTCAAGCAAATCCTGGCGTAATACCTGAGCAGTAAATGAATCTAATTCTGAAAATGGCTCATCCATAAAGATAATCTTAGGGCTAGTGACAAAGGCCCTCGCTAGACCTACCCGCTGGCGCATTCCGCCCGATAATTCTCGCGGGTATGCTTTGGCGAAATCCTGCAAGCCAAATTCTTTGAGCTCTTTCTCAACCATTTTTATTCTCTGGGAAACAGGAATCCGGCGCGCAATAAGTCCTAACTCAACATTTTCGAAGACATTAAGCCACGGCAACAAGGCAAACTGCTGGAATACAAAGCTTATATCCGAATGACTCAAGTCTTCTCCAAATTTTGTTTTTCCATGATCAGGTTTCAAGAATCCACTCATAATCCGCAAAAGAGTCGATTTACCCGAACCTGATGGACCAATCAAAATAAAAAATTCACCAACAGTTACTTCAAAAGAAATATCCTCAAGTGCCAAAAGAGCTTTACCGCCCGTTATACTGTCCCGGAATGTTTTTTTGATACCAGAAACTTCAATTGCAATAGCCATTTAATCTCCCAAAAGCTGGTGACTCCATTCCAATAACGGCAGCCAAACCAGCTTATTAATACTGAAAATCAAAAGTAGGAATCCAAATATGCCAAAAAATGTCATCGTCGGATTATTGGCAAATGACTGAAAAAAGCTGCCCACGCCAGTTTTAATTCGAACAATTATTTCAGTGGCAATCAGTGCCTCCCAACCGTCACCCAGCCCGACGATGGAACCGGTAATTAGCCCGGGAAGACTGACTGGCCACAGAAAATATCTTACATAGGCCGAGCCTGACAAACCGGAAACTGCAACTGCTTCCTGCCAATCGGAC
>DASPWL010000002.1:0-2246 GCA_035637795.1 Minisyncoccota bacterium
TACTGCCGTCAATCAATATGCCCGGGCTACCGACCATATCGATGCGATTATTAAGCAAGTTCAGATTTTGCTCGACAAGGGCTATGCTTACGAAATAAGCGATGGTATTTATTATGACCTCTCAAAATTTAAGGACTATGGCAAACTTTCTGGACGAACATCATTGGAAGCGGAAGATGCGGTCTCAAGGATCGACGAAAATCCGGAAAAAAGAAATCCCGGAGACTTTGCTCTGTGGAAACGTTCCGATGCCGGCGAACCGGCTTGGCAGGCACCTTGGTTCCCGGGCCGGCCTGGTTGGCATATTGAAGATACGGCTATTACAGAAACTTACTTTGGACCCCAATATGATCTTCATGGCGGCGGTCGGGATTTAATTTTTCCCCATCACGAAGCAGAAATTGCCCAGCAAGAAGCGGCATCCGGTAAAGTGCCATTTGTAAAATACTGGATGCATGCTGGTTTTCTTATCAATAAAGATAAAAAAATGTCTAAATCAGAAGGCAACTTTGCTACTGCCAGGGAAATGCTCGAACACTATCCGCAAGAAGTCCTTAGGTTTTATTTCCTAAGCGCCCATTATCGTTCTCCGCTTGATTACAGCTCAGAAGCTATCGCTCAAGCTGAAGCAGGCGTAATACGCATTGCAGAATTTCTGGAACGCCTTAAATTTTTTGAAGATAAAAATCCTCTGGCTCATCAAGCTGATAAAGAAATTAGTGAAAAAATCAATAATCTCAATGAGCAGATGCTAGCCGCTATGGATGATGATTTTAATACTCCCCAAGCGATTGGCTTATTATTTGAAGCAATTCGCCTAGTGAACCAGTATATTGACGAAGAAAGGATTGACCTACATTTAGTAAAAAAGATATTGCATATTTTTGATTTGTTTTACAGCGTGTTTGGAATCATCCCCACGGAATCAAAAGGCCTGTTGCCAGAAGAAGTTAAGGAATTAATTCAAAAACGGCAGAAGGCCAAAGATAATAAAGACTTTAATTCAGCTGATGAACTCCGCCACCAAATTGAGTCACTAGGCTACAGAATTGACGATACCAAATACGGCCCGCTCATTAAGAAAAAATAACTTCCACAGTTTTATTCACAGATAGAAAAATTATTACTTGATTCAGTGCTCGATATAACCAATAATGGGGTATGCAAAATGGAATTACGCCCGATAAACTTCCTCCCCAAAATGTTGATGCCGAGAAATCTCTCCTAGGTTCGCTTCTCATCAGTAAAGAAGCTATCAATAAGGTAGTCGATTTTCTAAAAACCGATGATTTCTATAATCGGAGCCACCAGATTATTTACGAAGCCGCGGTTTCTCTCTTTGAAAAAAGAGATAATCTTGATCTGCTTACGCTATCCAATAAGCTCCAGGAGGCAGGCAGGCTTGAGGAAATCGGCGGTGTAGGCTACCTTACTTCTCTGGCCAATGCCGTACCCACTTCAGCTCACGTAACCACCTACGCCCGCATTGTTCAGCGCAAAAAAACGCTCCGCAATCTTATTGAAGCTGCTCATCACATCATTGGCCTTGGATATAAAGAAGATGATGACGTCGAGCGCTTATTAGATGAAGCGGAACAAAAGTTATTTAATGTTTCCCAAAAATCATATAGTCAGAATTTCGCCACTCTTTCAGCTGGATTAGAAGAGGCTATGTTACGTATTAGCAACCAGGACAGTGGCATCTTGCGTGGGTATGCTACTTTGCACAAAAAACTAGATGAAACGCTCGGCGGATTCCAAAAATCAGATCTTATTATCCTTGCTGCCCGGCCATCAGTTGGCAAAACTGCTTTTGCCATCGACTTGGCTCTGCGAGCTTCCGAACAAGGCATTCCCACGGGTGTTTTTAGCTTAGAAATGTCAATGGATCAAGTTATTGACCGCTTTATCGCCTCAAAATCCGGCGCAAGCTTGTGGAAACTCCGTACTGGAAAATTATCTCATGACGGCATGAATAATGATTTCTTGCGGATTACCAATGCTATTAGTGAACTGCAAGATTTGCCAATTTTCATTGATGATGCTTCATCGTTGAATGTTTTGCAGATGCGGGCCATGGCCAGGCGGCTCCAAGCCGAACACGGACTAGGCCTTCTCATTATTGATTATCTTCAGCTTATGAGTTCGCGGAAAAATTATGACAGTCCTGTCCAGCAAGTTACGGAAATATCAAGAGGATTAAAAGCTCTAGCCAAGGAGCTTAATATTCCCATTATTGCTATTTC
>DASPWL010000003.1:0-7004 GCA_035637795.1 Minisyncoccota bacterium
TATAACCAAATACCGGTCCGCGGGCATTGTTATCAGAAAGGACATTATTTATCAGTCTAGCAATCTGAGAACCAAGCACTCGGGTAGGATTTTGCTGGCGTTCATCTAAGACTGTGCCATCAGCTAGTTCAACTCTTTGAATAAATGTCCAGGGATTGCGAATACCGTCGTTGGCGAATACACCATAAGCTGAAGTAATATCTACTAAGCGTACTTCAGCACCACCTAACACCAGAGAAAGACCAATATCTGGAGTTTTGTCGAGACTGGTAATGCCCATCTTTTTGGCCAGATCGATAGTATCGTTGAGCCCAGCTAGATAAAGGGTTTGCACCGAGGGTATATTGAGTGATTGCTGTAAACCCTGACGCATAGTGACAGGGCCGCGATAGTGACCATCATAATCCTGGGGATGGTAGCAATCTAGGCCATAATGATCCTTTGTTTGGGTGGCATTAGGAGTGCAGTTGGGATTAAATTCAGTTCGCAGGTCAAAGAGAACAGTCGTATCTGGGAAGCCTTTAGAAAATGCAGTTGCATAAGCGAAGGGTTTAAAGGCTGATCCAGGTTGGCGCAAGGCGGTAGCTACATTAAAATTGCCTTCAGCATCGATATCGAAATAGTCTTTCGAACCAACTAAAGCAAGAATGTCACCCGTTCGGGGATCGATAGCTACCAAGGCAGCATTTGTGGCCTTATAAGCCTTGGCATTTATATCGGCATATTTTTTTACGAGCTCTTCAGCGGATGACTGGAGATCGGCATCGAGAGTGGTAGTAATCTTAAAACCGCCGCTTTCAACCATTTCCTCGCCATACTTATTGGCTAAATATTCCTTAGCCATAATAACGAAATGAGGGGCGGTGATACCGGTTGTTTTAGGCGCAAAAATTAGTTTTTCATTGTGAGCATTCTGGTAAGTAGAATCGTCAATAAATTTTAATTCATGCATTCGCTGAAGTACAAAATCCCTTCTCGTCAGAAGCTGGTCTACATGACTGCCATAGGGAGAAAGATAACTCGGAGCTTTGATGATTCCAGCGAGAATTGCCGATTCGGCAACTGTAAGCTCTAAGGCATGCTTTCCAAAATAAGTCTGGGCGGCTGACTCAATGCCATAGGCGTTAGAACCGTAGGGAATTTGATTAAGATACATCCAAAGTATCTCATCTTTGGTGAAGCGGCGCTCAATCTCAATAGCAAGCATAATCTCTTTAAGTTTGCGAGAAATGGTCTGCTGGTCGCCTAAAAGGGCTTTTTTTACGAGTTGTTGGGTGATAGTTGAACCCCCTTGACTAATGCTCGTGTTTTGGACGTTTTTTATGATAGCGCGGATGATGCCCCGGAAATCAAAACCTTTGTGTTTATAGAAATTAGAATCTTCTGTGGCGACGGTGGCATCTCTTACGCTTTGGGGAATCTGTTGCCAAGGAATAATCGTACGCTTCTCCTCATTATAGATGTCATAAAGAAGCACTTGGCCGGTGCGATCATAGATTTTTGTGGATTCTTTTACCCGGCGGACAGCGATTGACTCCGGATCGGGTAGTGTTGACTCAAGGTAAATGAGATATGAAAAAATTAAGATTGCGCCAATCACGCTACCCCATAATAAAAGTATTGCCCAAGGCTTCGTTTTTCTAAATAAAGAAGAATATTTTATTGCCATATGATATGCGCAATGAGCCCCATTATGTCATGAAAAAGTTCTATTTACAAGGAATTTTTTAATGAGTATGATACAGAAACGAGATTAAAGAACTATGAGTGATGTGAAAAAAATAGAGACTCTTCTAAGTCGATACGTGGAAAAAATTTATCCCTCTTTGGAGGCACTTAAGGAAACTTTAGTTTCGGGTCGCAAGCTAGTGTTTTATCTCGGCATTGATCCAACCGGACCGGATATTCATATTGGCCACAGTACTAATTTGCTTTGGCTGAAGAAATTTCAAGAGCTGGAGAATAAGGTAATACTTTTAATAGGCGATTTTACAGCTCGAGTGGGAGATCCGGATAAAGAATCGGTTCGAAAAGCACTTTCTACCCAAGAAGTTGAGCAAAATATGAAGACATACTTAGCTCAAGCGAAAAAAATCTTACCCGAAAAATCATTTGAAGTGAGGTATAACAGTCAATGGTTGGCGAAGCTTACCTTGGAAGAAATTATTAAACTCGCCAGCCATTTTACGGTTCAGCAAATGATTGTCCGGGATATGTTCCAGGAAAGATTAAATAAAGAAAAGCCAATCTATCTCCATGAATTTTTCTACCCTCTTATGCAGGGATATGATTCTGTGGCCATGGAAGTGGATGGGGAGATTGGGGGAGATGATCAGACTTTTAACATGCTTATAGGCAGAGATCTTATGAAAGATATTTTAAAAAAAGACAAATTTGTCGTAACCACTAAATTATTGGAAGATTCTAAAACCGGTAAGAAGATTATGAATAAAAGTGAAGGCAATGTCATAAGTCTTAATGATTCGCCCCAGGAGATTAGACGGAAAGTTCTTAGTCTTGATGATGGACTTGTAAAAACGGTATTTGAATTATGTACTGAAAAAGAACAGGACTGGATCGATGAAAATGAGAAAGGTGATCCTAGAGCTTTTAAAGAAGCTCTAGCGGGAGAACTAGTGCAAATGTATTATGGGCAGAGCGCTGTAGCCGAAGCTCAAAAGCCAATTGAAGTTTTAGTAGTTGACTTGCCATTGCCCCAGGCATTAAAGGTCTGGGGGATAGTATCTACAATATCAGCAGGTAGAGATTTAATAAATAATGGCGGGGTTCAGATAAACGGGGAATCAACAGACTGGAACTATAAACCTAAGGCTGGAGATGAGATTAAAATAGGAAAAGGAAAGTTTTTTAAAGTAATATAAAACAGTCCCGATATATTGGGACTGTTTTATATTACTACATCACGTCTTCATCGACTGTGCTCAGTTCTGGTCCTTCTTCTACCACTTTCTTTTTCTCTTCCTCATCCTCGACGTCTTCACTGGCATCATCCGCTGTTTTTTCTACCTCATCTTCATCTTCGCCGTCTACTTCGTAGTCGGCATAGAGTACTTCGCGGTCATCTCGGTCTTCTAACAAGTACATTGCTGTTTTTTCCACATTTGCGTAGTCGATCCCGAGGGGAGTGACCAAGAAGAAATGAGGAAAAATTATTCAATAAGCGTTGTAATGTCGGTATTGTAATCAGGTAGTTAGGAATGTCAATCCCAGTAATGCACAGTTTAAGATGGACGATGACTAGCCGCGCAGCATAAGGCGATAGCCAGAGCATCGGCGGCATCATCTGGGCGGATTTCTTCTTTAATTTTAAGAATGAGACGAACCATTTTTTGTATCTGCTTTTTCTCTGCCCCGCCATATCCGGAAACAAACTGTTTTACCTGAAGCGGTGTAAATTCATACACTGGTAAATCGAAGTTGGCACCGGTAAGCAGGATGATTCCGCGCATTTCGCTCACGGCCAAGGCTGTTTTTTGGTTATTTATAAAAAACAACTTTTCAACCGCTAGAATTTCAGGCTGGTATTTCTTAATAAGTTTTGTCAATTCTTGAGCAGTATTTTTAAGATCCGTTGGCTTATCCTTGCCGGGGTTCCTAATAGTGCCATAGGCAATTTTAGAGAAGGTATTGTTTTCATTTCTTATGACTCCATATCCAATAATAGTTGTGCCGGGATCAATGCCAAGGATAATCATCGCTGTTATTGAGTGTTAGTAAAAACATCCTGAATATCTTCATGGTCATCCAGGGTAGAAAGAAATGCTTCAAGTTGCTGTTCATTTTCCGGATCAGGAGGTATGGGTGCATTAGGGATATATTCAATTCCGGCCGGGGTGGCAATTTTTTTAAACATCCATATCAATGAACCGGGATTTACAATCCTAGCCTGAAATTTGCCAGCTAAAGTTTTGAGCTCACTTATGGTTCGGTTTTGATTGTCCGTAATAGCTATGACGATACAGGCGACGTTCCCTGGGGCTAAAATCTCTAAAGTCATCTCTTTTAAAGAGGCATCACTTTTTTCCGAGGTCTGTTTGATGGCCCGCTCCATATTATCATTAGGCATATTAAATTCCCGGGCCTTATCGACGGCAGCTTTTAGACGGGCGTTTGTTTTTGGATCGGGATTGCCCCGGGCAGCAATAGATATGGCCCGAGATAATTTTGCAAATTCAGCACTCCGTTTTTGGTCACTCAACTGTTTCTTATGTTTAATCTGAGACCATTTTGAATGCCCGCTCATACTTTAATTGTCAAAAATTAAATACTTCGCCCTTTGACTTTAAGCCCAAATGCTGAAGACCGTTAGGAGTAATAACTCGGCCCTTTGAGGTGCGAGCTAAAAAGCCAATGCGCATTAGATATGGTTCATAAACATCCTCGATGGTATTTTCCTCTTCGGCTAAAGCAGCGGCAATTGACTTCAAGCCCACAGGACCGCCGTTGAATTTTTCGGCAATGACACGTAAAATTTTACGGTCAGCTTCTTCCAGTCCTGTATGATCGATTTCCAGCATGTTTAGAGCAGCTTCAGCGGTAGCAGGCATTATTTGGAGTTGATTATGGACTTGAGCATAGTCACGGACCCGTTTCAATAAACGATTGGCTACTCGAGGAGTAAAGCGTGAAGATTGGGCTATCCTATTTATAGCTTCGGGGGTGATTTTGATTTTAAGCAAAGAGGCCGAACGTTGGATTATTTGTTCGATGTCTTTATGGTTATAGAAATCTAGGCGATAACTGGCGCCAAACCGTGATCGGAAGGGAGATGATAGGGCAGATATTTTTGTAGTCGCGGCGATTAGGGTAAATCGGGGGAGATCAATTTGCAAAGTTTTGGCGGAATTTCCCTTACCGATAATAATGTCTAATTTGAAGTTTTCCATGGCTGGATAGAT
Source organism: Minisyncoccota bacterium (assembly GCA_035637795.1). Classification (GTDB taxonomy): domain Bacteria; phylum Patescibacteriota; class Minisyncoccia; order 2-02-FULL-40-12; family GWA2-44-9; genus DASPWL01. The sequence continues at coordinate 4,920 of DASPWL010000003.1, forward strand.
TACTTCCTCTACCATTTTATTGAGACGGTGAACTTCATCAATAAAAAGAACATCGCCATCGCTAAGGCTGGTAAGAATCGAGCCGACATCACCTGCTTTTTCCAGAGCTGTACCAGAAGTAACTTTTAAATTTGCGCCTAATTCTTTGGCGACGAGATAGGCTAGGGTCGTTTTTCCTAAACCTGAAGGTCCGTGTAAAAGCAAATGCTCAATTGGCTCTTTTCGTTTTTGAGCCGCGCCAATTAAGATTCGAAGATTTTCCTTTATTTGATGCTGGCCTACGTATTCTTCAAAAGTAGCCGGACGCAACGTTTGATCGAGATTTTGATCGTCTAAAATGGCTTGGGAGGTGGTGGTTGGGGCCTTGACATTCATGATAATTTAAATTAGAATGGAAGTGACAATATTCCCGTATAAGCGGGTTTTTGTATTAAAAGGGCTCCTCGAATCTGTAGGCAATTGAACCTGTCTTGTCTAACAACCCAGGGTCAATCGGGATTCTTTCTTAGTCGGCTAGTTCGGTTCCGACTGGATTATGCCACGGAATTATCCTGTCCTATTTTTCTATAAGAATGGGAGTTTGCCTACAGGTTCTAGTCGCCCTTTTAATGTACTTTTACGTTAGCATTCGATGGATCTCTTCAATGCTGGTAATGCCATCCAGTAATTTCAAATAACCATCTTGAGTCATAGTAATCATTCCTTGCTGGATGGCTAAATCGTGAATATCAGAGATAGCTGGCGATGACAAAATAAGTTTTTCCATCTCCTTAGTTATTATAAATACTTCGAATACCCCTATCCGGCCCCTATAGCCGGTTTCATTACATTCATGGCACTTACCTGGGAAATAAACTTCTAGTTTATCATTTAGATTAGGCAATTTAAAGCGGTTTTTCAGGGGTTCGAGTTCGGTTTTAATCCTTTTTAATTCGGTCGGTTCAATAGCGCCTTTTTTTCGGCAAGTTTCGCATAATTTTCTAACAAGACGCTGAGCCATGGCCATGGATATTGCTGGGGCGATAAGCGGCGGCTTTATACCCAAGTCGATGAGCCGGGGAATAGTACCAGCGGCATCGTTAGTATGAATTGTAGAAAGAACAATATGACCAGTGAGCGCAGCATTAAGAGCGATATCAGCCGTTTCAAAGTCACGAATTTCGCCCACAAGGATGATATCCGGATCTTGACGAACAATAGAGCGTAATCCGCTGGCAAAAGAATAGCCTTTTCCAGGATCAACTTGGGTTTGGGATATACCTTGGATATGATATTCAATCGGATCTTCAATAGTGATGATCTTCATGTCTGGTGTATTCAGGAAATTAATGAATGCATACAGAGTGGTAGTTTTTCCGGAACCAGTAGGTCCAGTAGTAAGCAAGGTGCCATTTGGCTTTTGAATCTGCTCTTTTACCAGAGCTAAAACATCGTCACGCATTCCCAATTCTTCTAATTTGGTCCTGATTGTTCTAGGATCCAATAGTCGCATGACAATCGTCTCTCCGAATTCACTGGGGAGAACTGAGACGCGAACTTCAATATCGACACTCTGTTGGCGGATAGTAAATCGGCCGTCTTGAGGGGAACGATGAACGTTAAGTTTAAGTTTCGATATAACTTTGATTCGGTTCAGGACTTTGGTGTAGTACTCTTGGTCAAGGTTAGTGACGTCATTTAAAAGGCCATCAAGCCGATAACGAAGGCGCACATGATCTGCCTCAGGTTCAAAATGAATATCCGAGGCTTGGGTTTTTAATGCTCCAGCCAGAAGAATTTCAAGTAATTTTGTAATCGGTACTACCTGAACTTGTTGGCGTAGGTCAGCAATAGTGTCAATTTCTTTTTGCAGTTTGTCGATTTCTTTTTCGTTGATTTCAATGGCACCCAATTCGAATAATTCTACATTTTTTAGAGTTGTATACCGAGATAGTACTTGTTCCAAAGCTTCAGGAGTAGTTAATACAGATTTTATGATAAAACCCCTGTGTTGCAGGTCTTCTATAATTGCTTTTGTCTCTGGGCGTTCTGGATCAAGTAGGGCTGCTACCAGAGCTGAACCGTTGCGATAGATGATGGCAATCC
>DASPWL010000004.1:0-13491 GCA_035637795.1 Minisyncoccota bacterium
AAAAACTATAATAACTATTAAACTTCCACCCATGAGAATACTTATCATTGAAGATGAGGAAAAATTAGCCAAGGCATTGCAAAAAGGGTTAGAAAAAGAAGGCTATGCCGCCGATTACCTGCTCGATGGGGATTCAGGCCAGCGCCGAATCGTCCTTAACCATAAAGACTATGACCTAGTTATTCTTGATCTAATGCTTCCCAAGATTGATGGTTTTCAAATAGCCAAAAATGTTAGGGATATGAATATTTTAACTCCTATCATTGTCTTAACTGCCCGCGATGCAACCGATGACAAAGTATTTGCTCTCGATAGCGGAGCAGATGATTACTTAATAAAACCATTCTCATTTGAAGAGCTAATGGCTCGAGTGCGGGCTCTATTGCGCCGCCCAGAGCAAGTCATTCCTACCGAACTTCAGATTAAAAATTTAACTTTAAATGCCGCAACCCGAAAAGTATACCGAGGTGAAAAAGAGCTCCCCCTCACTCTAAAAGAATTCAGCATGCTAGAATATTTGATGCGGCACCCTAGTCAAGTGCTTACTCGTGAACAGATTCTTGATCATGTTTGGGATTTCGCATTCGATTCATTCAGCAATGTCGTAGACGTCCACATGAAAAATCTTCGCAAGAAGGTTGACACTGATTATGATGAAAAATTATTGGAAACAATTCGTGGCGTGGGTTATCGAATTAAGGGATGATCCTTTTGTCGGACCTCGTGTAAAATTCACCATTGTCAATTTTGTAGTAATTATCATTATTTTTGCCTGGGGCAATTTAATTTTAGATATTGGGCGGGAAAACCAAATACGACAACGTCTTCACGGTCATTTTACTGATGCTCAAACCGAAGAAACAGTAATTCAAGATACTATCTCCGGCTTTAGGGCTATCTCATCATTTCTTTTTTTAAGCATTGCATTGGGGGCATCAATAATTAGCTACTTCCTGGCTGGAATGACTATGGGTCCGATCAAAGAAATTATTCGTGCCCAAAAACGTTTTATTGCTGATGCTTCACATGAACTCCGAACACCTCTTTCAATTATTAAGGCCGATTCAGAGATTGCACTATTAGATAACGAAGATATATCCCCTAAGGAGTCGTCAGTAGTTATTAAAAGTAACATCGAAGAAGTTGACCGTATGTCTAAAATTATTGATAACTTACTGAATTTATCATCTTATGATACAACTGCTGTTGAAATTCCTTTCACTCAAGTTAATATTTCCCAACTCATTATCAATTTAATTAAAAAAACTCAAAGTCTAGCCAAAAATAAAGATGTAAAATTAATTTTGGCTCATACTGATGAAGCTTTTGTAGTCGGCAATGCAATTGCTCTAGAACAAATGACTATGAATCTTATCCGCAATGCGATTCTCTATACTCCCCAGGGCGGCTTAGTAACAGTATCAGTAGAAAAAAATAAAAAAGATGCGATCTTGAAAGTAAAAGATACTGGCATAGGCATTTCTCCTAAGGATTTACCTAATATTTTGGCTCCATTTTATAAAGGCGAACAAACCAGAAGAAGCGGCGGTTTTATAAACCGAGAAGGCAGCGGCTTAGGACTTACAATCGTAAAAAGAATTATCGAGCGTCACCACGGTTACATTGATATTCAAAGCAAATTAGGCAAAGGAACCACCGTAAAAGTCTCAATTCCAGCCACTAATACATAGTTTTCATCATTACTTCATATTCTAAGTATAAACTTAAGCGCACTGCCTCTAGCAGCTTAACAAATACGAACCAGGATAAGGATGCGGTAGTTACTGTATCTTTTAGTTCGTTATAAAAAGTTCATTGCAACAAAAGACAGATAAGATAATACAGATATGAAATTCGAAAAATAACAAAACACGCTTCTTAAGAAGCGTGTTTTGTTATTGGCGAGTTTGAATTAATAATTCTTTTGCAAGCTCATCTGGTGTCTTGGCAGGATGATAAGGCGTATATCTAAGCAATAGTTGTTGATATTGAGCCACAGCCTCCATCTTTCTATTTTCAAGCTGAACATAGCTCTGTTTTTGTTCAACTGTCCATGTTTCCGGATCACCGTACATGCGACTAAACATCCTAATCCTGCCATTTATTATCTCTATTTTTGCCGCTGTATGGTCAATGATACTGTGCTGACCACGAAGTCCCAAATAATCTTGAATCCCATCCGGAACATTGCCATCATTCTTCTCCCAATTGGCCCAAGCCCCGAATCCTTGGCCGCTAGCCGATATAATAAATAAAACAATCAAAAAACCTAAAATACGAGAAAATGTTGTCCTAATCTGGCGCTCAAAGTATAATCTGGCATTTTTATGGTCTTGCTGGAAAGTCATGAAAAACAATCTAATCTATAAAAAATTATTTATATACTCGACTATATACTTGGCATATGAAACACTTGTGAAATTTTACTTCATTGTCCTATAATTTAATACGTAATGGCAAGCCAAAACTTACAAAATAAAAAAATCCACCAGGAGAAAATGCTATCCATGATGGAGATATTCTTTTCATTTTCAAACTGCTTATCTAGCGGAACAAACCGAATAAATATTGTTTAAATTGAACATAGGGACGACTATCTAAGACATGAATCATATATTCTTGGGCAATTTTTGGAATTGTAATGGCAATTAGAATGATAGGTAAATTTTTGCGATTAATTTCAAACTGAGGAAAGTAGCGTTCAACAACTAGGCAAAATATAAAAAAGTTTTCAAATACATTGGGACCAAGAATAAGAACTGGAGCCCATCGGGTTATCTCAAAAGTAATGAAGCCAAGCAATCGCCAGAAATAAAGATATTGAGCAGTTTTCCTAATCATTCCATTCTGCCAGCGCCATACAACTATTAATTCCAAGGTCAGATAATACATATCAAGTAATTTATCCGTGAGCTGATAATGCTGGCCAAAAGCAGTATCAAGCCAGGGTATCCAACCTGAACCAAACCACCGAACCATATTCTGATCATGAGTATCCAATAGAATTGCAACCAAGGCGCCCCAAAACGGCCATCTTAAAATAGTAAGAGGCACAAACAGTCGCAAAATTACTACCAAAATTGGACCCATAAATAAGGGTTAGTAGTATATCAGAAATAAAATAATCAAAAAACTGATATGCCCGGTTTTTTGATTACATAAGATTCTTTGAAGAAGATAAATCAGCCACAATAGCCACTACAAGGATGATAATCTGCCAAATTCCCCAAACGCCGTCATACCAATTTTGAACAGCGCTATACCACAATAACGTATAGGGAGCAAAAATAAAGCCAATTAACGGCCAAAAGATGCCAGTGAATATACCTCGAAGCCAGTTTGTAAAAAACCAAAGATACGCGACTAAAAGTCTCGGGAAAACGAGGCCAATAAGTATCGATATTAACGGCATATCTAATCTTGGCAGTCTTTTCTGAAAATTTGATTAAACTTAAAGTAAATAAGGCAAAATCAAAATAATGCCGTAGTTTAAGGCCATAAACCATGGCTTAGCCCATGAGAATCCTCCAAGAAATTTCCAATCTGAAAGCGGCCAAAACTTCGTTCGGGGATCCACTAAACAGTTTTAGAAAAGAGTTTTGGCGAAATTCCAAAATTCTGGATGACCCTGATTTATTTTAAGCCAATACCACCATTCCACTCCCCAAAGATAGAACTCGTCGAATCCAGTGAGTTTGGCATATCGAATTGTATCTTGAAAGAACGGGAAATCAAAATATGCAAATTGTTCTTGGGGAGTAGTTTCATAGAGCTGTCGTTTGAGCCAGGGTTCAGTTGCCAGCTCGATTACGATAAACCTTTTTGTAAAATCATGAATAAAAATTCTAGTAACTTTTTCTTTTAATCGGAAAAATTCAGGCGGCACATGATAATCAATAAAACCGAAGATTTGATTATGTACGCGGCGATATAGTGTAGTGCCAAAGAGATCTCCCTGTTCAGCAGCCCAATACCAGCGACCCAATTCCCCACTATCTGTAATAAGAATCTTATGCCCTGGGTCTTTGTTTTTTGTAAGGGCAATCTCTTCATCAATTAAAATTACATCAACTAGCGGACATATTCCAAAAGTAAGATAAGGTTCATTTTCTATTTGCCAGTACATAAGCGCTGGATGATTCCGATAATGGTTCAAAACTGCTGTCATATAATCTAGGAAGGCGGCATCTCGTTCAGGTTGAGCAAGATTCATTGACCAATCCGGGAAATGGCATTCCGGCCAGCGCGGTACTCTTTGTCCAACGACAAGAATTACATTAGTGCCGTGGGAATGGGCCTGATCCATCTGATAGTCAAGGTCAGAAAAATCAAATTGCCCTCGTTTAGCTTCCAAGTCATCCCAATAGGCAATCAGTCGGATATGCTTTACCCCAAGATCGCTTAATATTGCTCTATAAGCTTCTTTCCAGTCCAGCCCCAATTGCTTGGCAAATTTTTCAGAAAAAGTGACACCCCAGGTGATTGGCCTAGCCGCATTAGGTGTAGTCACACGCAGATATTGTCCAATTCCCAACCAAAAAATACCCAGACCAATAATAATAATTGCTGTAATACGCCAGAATAATTTCCATCCCTGTACTTGTTCTTTCAGAAAAATCCAGCCGCCAATTAAAACTACGGCAAGTTGAACATTAAATGATGCGTCAACTAATGAAGGTATGCCCAAGGCAATCGCATATTGCAGTAAGGCTGATCCTGCACCGGCATAGGCCCTATTGGCCAGATATCCCAAACGGGTTTTAGCTGGATTTTTAGGCCGCTGCATAATTTGCTCCCCCAGTGACGGGATAAGTAAGAAAATCAGCGCCATAATAATCCCGCCGAATTTTATTAAGATAAAACCGGTAGCAAAATTAGTCTCTAGATAAATTTGCTTCGCTATCGTATTAGAAAGTCCAATCAATACCGCAGCGCCAATAATTAAAATGAATATCCGCCAACGTAATTGATGCGGTTCGGAAAAGAAAAGGATAGTGCCGCCGCCAAGCAGGAGTATAAATGCGATCCACTGAAATATCTCAAGCGAAATTCCCAAAAGCATACGACTCCAGACAAGCGTTGCCATAGGCAGGAGCGCTCCCAGCAAGACCGCCACCGTTGAAGCATGGCTTCGCGAAAGTCCATGAAAATAAAGGAACATGCCGAAAACAAAACATGCACCGGCAACAAGAGCCGGCGCTAATATCGAAGCTGAAGGAAGATAAAAGCCGAAAGGCAAAAAAACTAACGAAAAAATCCCCAAAATTCCCAACCAAAAAGCATAGCCACTCGGATTCGGATAGAGTTTATCAATGATACGCTTGTCAAAAAGCGTAGCCGTACCTTCGATAAATCGTGCAATAAAAGCGAATAGAACCCACATTACCAGTTTTCAATTATTTTTTTATATTCCCAAGCACTCGGCCTGATTTTGCGTTCTTGGGTCGCGTAATCCACCTCAATTAATCCGAATCTGGGCCAGAAGCCCTTGTCCCATTCAAAATTATCCAGCAATGACCAATAAAAATATCCTTGTACATTATATTTTTCATCAATTGCTTTTCTGACCCAGTCCAGGTGTTCCCTAATGAATGAGGCCCGTTGAGCATCCTTGGCATCGGCTATTCCATTCTCAGTGATATAAATCGGAAGATTATAATGCTGCAAATCTTTAATCACATGGTAAATGCCATTGGGATATATTTCCCAACCCATGTCTGATACTTGTTCATTTCGATTTCGATTAAACCCAAAGTTAATCCGATTATGGAAATAGTAATTTAAGCCGATAAAATCAATTTCCCGTTTAAGATGCCCTAGAATATGATGATTCCAAATACGTTCGGCGCCTACTTTAAGAAGTGAATTTATTAATCCCCCGGCAGATTCAAAGTAAGAAAGGTTACATACAATACCAATACTGGCAAAAGGAAATTGATTTTTTAAAATTTGGTAAATACGCTTATGTGCCCGAATTAATTGGGCAACTGTACGATAAAATGAAAAAATCCCTTTGTGCTGAGGCGGCCATATGCCCCTGAAATATGAGTTTAATACATATACTTCTGGCTCATTAAAAGTAATCCAGAATTTAACCTCTGTTCCCAGCGCCGCCATTATTGTCCTTGCATAACGCTCAAAATATTGCGGGAATTTTTTATTTTGTACGCCATTTTGTTCTGCCAACCACAAGGGAAGTGTCCAGTGCCATAGGGTAATAAAAGGTTCGAGGCCATGAGCTCGAAGAGCACTAACTACTTTTCTATAATGCTCGATTTCATCTTGATTAAATTGTCCTTCTTCCGGTTCAATACGCGACCATTCAATGGAAAAATGGTGAGCATTGTGTCCCAAAGATTTTGCAAGATTAAAATCTTCGGCAAAACGGTTGTAATGGTCGCAAGCCATTCCCGAAATATAATTTCTAGGATTTTGAGCCTGGAATTTTATTTCCGGCCATGTATGCAGGTGTCCAAAATTATGCTCGGCTTCCCGCGCAAGCCGTTCAGCATTTTTTTCCTCCCATACTGACCAGTTGTTATTATTACCGCCTTCCACTTGATGTGAACTTGTCGCTGCGCCGAAATACATGTTCATATCATACTATTTTCACAATATCTATGTACATTACAAAAAATTAAATTTATAATCGAAGCATGGCTAGAAAATACAGTAAAAAATCGCAACAGCAGGTTGAAAAAGCTATGCACAAATACAAGCGCGGCCAGCTTCACAGCGGCCAAGGACATACAAGAGTAAAAAGTCGCAAGCAAGCCATTGCCATTGGTCTTTCTAAAGCTCGAAAAAGGGGCGCTAAAGTTCCGCTGCGCCCTAAGTAAGCAAATTTATTTGCTTACGAGGAACTTTAGCGAGCCGAAGCGATATTTTGTCCGCAAAGGGCGGACAAAATCGCGAGGCGGGCTCGCGACCAATTTTTCGGAAGAAAAATTGAGTTGTGAGCTAAAGTACCACCGCCAAGATAATAAGATATAAACAATAAAATTTAAAAGTGTGATAAAATAAATCATGGCTACCATAGGATATTGCGTAAAGTGCGGCAAGAAACGAGACATGGTCGGCGCCAAAGAAGTCAAAATGAAGGGCGGCCGCCGAGCCATGCAGGGCAAGTGCTCTCATTGCGGCACAAAAATGTTCAGAATTTTAGGAAAATAGCAATAAATAAAATCCGCACCCAGTAAGCGCGGGTTTTATTTTAACAAGATTCCATACTTGAAGATTGCAAAAAATATGATAGAATATAAAGCTGTTTATGAATATATGCCTAAATAGCCACGAAAATGACATTTTACCTGACCTAAAAGAGGTCATCGCCTATATCAGTGAAGCTCGAGCAGTCGGACTCTCCCAGGACGAAATTATTTCAGAACTCATCAAGGTAGGCTGGCCAAACGGAGCAATCAGAAGCGCCTTTGCCCAATTGCTCAAAGTGCCTTATCCGCACACTCACAATCAAATTGAACTTGGTCCCAACCAGCCAATTATTGAAGTTAAAAACCTGACGAAAAAATACGGCAATTTTACCGCCGTTGATAATATTTCTTTTTCAGTTCAACCGGGTGAAACTTTTGGCATTCTTGGCCCAAATGGTGCCGGCAAAACTACTACCATGGAAATGATCGAAGGATTAAAGAGTATCTCCGGCGGCACGATTTTAGTTGATAATAAGAACGTTGCCCACCAATCTCATGATGTAAAATCAGTTATTGGCGTTCAATTACAAGCGTCATCTTTCTTCGATGGACTCAATCTTAAAGAGCTTATCACTACTTTTGCGTCTATGTATAACCGCACTGTAGACCCCATGGAACTCCTGGAAGAAGTCCAATTAAGTGATAAAGCAGACAGCCAGGTAAAAGAGCTTTCTGGGGGACAAAAGCAACGCCTCTCGATTGCTGTCGGCCTGGTAAATGATCCCAAAATACTGTTTCTAGATGAGCCAACGACAGGACTTGATCCTCAAGCCCGCCATAATCTTTGGGATTTGGTTACCAGCATTAAAAATAGAGGTAAAACAATTGTAATTACCACTCATTATATGGATGAGGCGGAAGTTCTTTGCGACAGAATTGCTATTATGGATCACGCCCGAATTGTTGCTTTAGATACTACTCATAATTTGCTTCACAGCATTGGAATTGATACCTCTATTGAATTTAAATCAGGCATGATTATCCAGCCGGAAATTCTACGGGTCATTTCTGGAGTTGAGACATTTTCATCTGAAGATGGAACATACACTATAACCACCAAACAACCGAAAGAAACTCTAGACGGCCTTTTTACCGCTAGCCGCCAATATAAATTCGATATTGACCAACTAACCATGAAACGAGCTACTCTTGAAGATGTATTCTTAAAATTAACCGGCCATCAATTAAGAGACTAACCCCAATATGAATCCCGTACGAAGCAGCCCTAGAGGGTTAAACGCACGGGATATTGTATATAATTAAACAAGTAGTTTCTACGCTTATAACTTAGGTATAATACTGCGCAGCAGCTACTTCGTTCGGGATGAATACTACCCTTGATCTGACTAAATCTTCCATTAAGATGTTTGTCCGCAACCGCCAGGCGGCATTCTTTACGCTTGTTTTTCCGTTAATCACCATGTTTATTTTCGGACTAATCGGCTTCGACCGTCCGCCAAAATTTGATATTGGTTTAGTAACTCATAAACCCCAGCCGCAAACCCAGGAATTGGTAAATCAAATTAAAAAATTTGACGTATTCAATATTACCGAGGGCAACTTAAATGACGAACTTAAATCTCTTAGAGACGGCAACCGCATAGCGGTACTTGATATTCCCGATGATTTTATCAATGTAATTCCACCTGTCCAAACTAAAGAACTTAAGGTCTACATAAATGAAAGTCAGCAAGCTCAAGCCCAGGCCACAATTTCAATTTTAAGCCAATATCTAGACAAAGTAAGCTTACAGATAGCTCGCGTACCAACATTTTTCAGCGTTAAACAAGAGACAATCAATGCTAAGCATCTGAAATATCTTGATTTTCTGCTCCCCGGCCTTATCGCTATGTCTATTATGCAGATGTCAGTATTTTCCGTGGCTTTTGTCTTCGTTCAATTCAAGGAAAAAGGCGTTCTTAAGCGCCTTCTGGCGACCCCCATACAACCCTATCAATTTGTAACTGCTAATGTTATTACTCGCCTTATTGTTTCTGTGCTCCAGACAGCAATTTTCATCGCCGCTGGCGTTTTTATCCTGAAAGCCCATGTCATCGGCTCATATTTCCTAATACTTTTGTGTGTAATTTTAGGCGCTTTGATGTTCTTGGGACTAGGCTTCACTATCTCTGGATTAGCCTCGACCGTAGAAAGTGTCCCTGTTTTTGCCAATCTCTTAGTTTTCCCCATGTTATTCCTGGGCGGCGTATTCTTCGCAATTTCAAACATGCCTCATTGGCTTCAAAAAATCGCCAATATTTTACCACTAACCTACTTTTCAACTGCTTTGCGTGATGTTATGACCAAAGATGCCAGCATCGGCGCCATTAAGTGGGATCTTCTAGCAATGACCATCTGGGCCATTATCCTTATAACCCTAGCTACATATACTTTTAGGATGCAAGAAAAAGATGCTTAAAACTAGACAAATAAAAGACCCGCCTAATTAGGCGGGTCTTTTATTTTGGCCTACTTGCCAACTGTGCAATCACACTGCGAGCACTTCTCGCCGGATTTGTGTGGATGTCCACACTGGGGGCACTTGTTTTCGTCCATATTATTGATGCTATTTAAAAACCCCGGCTTTTATCCCTCCCCGACCTTGTTGACACACTACAACTTTATCGCCAATTAAGCAATCTTTGCATGCCTACAATTGATAACTACTAATATTCATTTACTTTTATTGACCGGCTCCTGTAGATAAACGGGACTGAGATAACAGCCACCAATAGCTTTGCAATAAATCCAACAAAAATTACCTGTAAAAGTACGGGAGAAGCAATAGCTCCTAAAAATGCGATGGTGAAGAAAATTATACTATCCAGTGCTTGTCCAGCGGTAGCACTAGCCACAATTCTAAACCAAAGCATATTGCTGGATTTTTGGCGAAGATAATCAAAAAGCCAAATATTCACGTGCTGTGAAACTAGAAAAGCAGAAACACTCGCGATGGCAATACGAAGAGCGGGTTGATAAAGAATCCTCATGGCTTCTTCGACAGCGCGTGTCTCCAATCGGCCAATCGATTCAATGGTAAGTTGACCCATTATTATAAAGATTGCCAGGGCCGCAAAACCAATCCAGATTGACTTATAAGCTTCTTTTTTATTGTAACGTTCAGTTAAGATTGCACCGGCTGTAAAAATAACGGCATAAAACACATTTCCAGTATTAGTAACACCGCCAAAAATTTGAATTAATTTTGCTCCAAAGGCAGAAATTAAAACAAGGTTAACTACAATAGCCACCATAATGCCTGCTTTACCCAACCTAAGCATCATCAGTATAAATACCAAATCAATGACGACTGTAGAGAAAAAAACTATATTGTTCAGCACAATTACTTTAAGTTAACTTATAAGCAGTTCTAAATTAAGTATAGAGTAATCTACATAAATCACAATTTAATTTAAATATGAGCTGTATAGATATAGGACGTATACATATCAAAATACTTTCTTACCCACCACTTCTTAATAAAAACAAAATGCTACTTTCGTAGCATTTTGTTTTTATTAAGAATTCTATAATGAATTAGCTTTTGTACGCTTTCCTTAAGCCGGCAATGTCAATTTTCTTCATTTTTAGCATGGCCTGCATTACCCGATCCGCTTTTTCTTTGTCAGGATCATTGAGAAGCTCGGGTAAAGCTTTCGGAATCACTTGCCAAGAGAAGCCATATTTATCCATCAACCAGCCGCATTGCTGGGCTTTTGGTTCTCCGCCTTTAGTGAGCTTGGACCAATAATAGTCCACCTCGTCCTGTGTTTTGCATTCAACATAAAATGAAACTGCCCCCGTGGGTTTGAAAAACGGGCCACCATCCAAAGCCAAAAATTGCTGCCCTTCTAATTGGAATAAGGCAGTGAGAACTTTGCCTTCCATGCCTTTCATCGGTCCTTCCAATGGTCCTTTTGGATACCGCTTGATACTGACGATTTTAGAGTTTTTAAAGATCGAGACATAAAAATTTATAGCCTCTTCGGCGTTTTTATCGAACCACAAAAACGGTGTGATTTTTTGTTTCATATTTCGGTAAATCTTTAACCGGCAGAGTTAACAAAGATGCTAGCAGCCATTATTTGGGTCTTATATCCATCATCGGAGCCGGTTGCAAGATAGAAAATCGATTATCTTCCGTATCCATAGCGGAAATCCACAATCCTACACCGGGAATTTCTTGCGGCTCTATCGATTGCTTACCAGACTGATCCATCGCACCAAGGATCTTACCGCCTGCGGCTTCCACAGACTTCATAGCCTTACGAATATCATCAACTGCTACTACCACTGATGGTGCATGTGACAATGAATTTTCTGTTTTTTTGTAGAAACCACCGTTAATGGCGCCAGGCTGTTTGGGGCGACCGGTTTTCTTATCAGATTCCGAAGTAGTAGCGACCACATAGTTACCCATCTCTGGACCCATCATCTGGGCCTGCCAACCAAAAACTTTGGTATAAAAGTCGACCATACGCTGCTTGTCTTTGTAGCCCATTTCAAAATGGACTACCGGGTTCATTTTTTTCATAATGAGTTATTATATACGCTCTTAAATGAATTATCAATGTAGTTGACCTACAGTGGTTTCGAGTTATGGACTCTATTAAAAACTATTATTGCAGCCTTGCCGATTGTACCTTGCCCTTGAGGAACTGTTGCCACATACCAGTCACCGTTTTCCCCGAGCCGGATGACCAGTTCGTAGGGATTTTGCGAATCTCGATTATCGGTGAGGTATCGCATTTCTGTTGATTTGTCATACATCTGAGCCTCCCTTGTCAAAGGGCTAAAAAAGCTGCTCCACTATACATGGCCATCACTATACACAAAGGATTAGAAATTACAAAATAGCTTAAGTTCCATCATTTTATAACCCTGTAATATCCCTCACTTTATGACGAGTCTTGACCCCAAAGTAGCCGCTCACCGGTCTCACTCCGTATTTCTTTTGAAATGTCTTCACAGCTTGTACCGTAGAAGGTCCGTAGACACCATCCGCAGTAGCCGCGGTGTAACTGCCTTCGTAAATCAGAAACTTTTGCAAAGCTGCGACATCATCACCTTGACTGCCTCGAGATAGATCTTTAGTAAATAGGATTATATCTTCCGGAACTTCCAGTTTAACAGAGGATCGTGACACAATACTCAACTTTGCTTGGGTAGCAACATCAGTAATACCGGTCTGTGGGAGATTATGTCTCTGCTGAAACTTCTTAAGCGCTTGTTCTGTAAGGGTGCCGAAGTAGCCGGTAATCAACTTCTCCGGATAGAGACTTTCGTCTCTCGCAAGAACTTCTTGCAAATGTTCAACTTCTATATCTTTAATTCCCCGTTTGAGAATTTCGACAAAGTGATTGGCTGGCGTAATTGCTACTATTTCGGGATTTTCGTAAAGAATCTTTTGTGTAACCGCTAGGCGCGGCGCTAAAGATACTTGAATCCTGGAGGAATAGTTCTTAGCATGATCATATGCGTAGAAAGCATAATAATAGGTTGTGCCGTTGATCAGGTTGGTATCGGTGAATGTTTCTCCCCTGCCCTCAAAAATAACTTGGCCATCAGTAGGAGAAGTAGGATAACTTCCTGCTTTTTTGACAATTACCGTTCGGACATAATTATACTCTCCTGGATTTTTCCAGTTTAAAACAATTTCCTTGTTGTCGCCCGAAGCATTGAGCATAGATGGCTCGCTGATTGGCCCTATAGCGCCCCCGCCGCCGCCTGAAGTACCTGAACTGATTGGTATAGTTTGACTTACAGGAGCGGCCGAAGGAAGTGCCGCCGAGACTACATTTGAAATATCAGAAAAAGTAGTACCCTCATATTTTGATTTAAGGGCAAAGTAATACTGTGTTGCAGGAGCCAATCCCGCAATAATGTAGACCCGGGCACGCGTACCGGATTGCACAACATCCTCATATACAATCGGCAAAATCTCGGCTTGGGCCGCTGAGCTAAAATTACCGGAAGTAATCGGGGTGGTACTATAACGAATATCGTATTCGGCTGCTGCATCCGCGGTAGCATAAGCAACATCCCAGGCCAGTGTTACCGAAGTGTCGTCATACCCAGCAACTGAAAGATCTGTTATCCCGGAAGGTGGCGGCACGGGGACTGTCGGAGTTAATGTCGTGAACATATAGTCTTCTGAAAATGTAACGTCGCCATCTGCGCTCACTGCTTTTACTCTATAGTGATATAGCGTACCTGGCTCAAGATCGGAAAGAGCAATTGTGTGCGATGCGGCTGATGAGTCAGTGGCACTTATCTGGCC
>DASPWL010000005.1:0-1674 GCA_035637795.1 Minisyncoccota bacterium
TTTGAATTGCCATAGTTCGGTTCGTCCGAACGGAACTCTAAAGTCAATCCGGTTCACATCATAAACCTTACCATTTATTTTGCTCATGCCATCGAAGCTGAAAAAACGGGTGGTAACAGGATTTGTAAGCTGTTGAATGGAGGACGAAGTTGTCAAAGGCCCGCTGTATGCAACTGAAGTTGATGAAACGCGGAATTGCAGTAAATCCCATCCTGAATTCAAATCTTTAAGCATTACTTTAGTTCCGCCTGCTAACTGGCGAAAGTCAACAAGCACATCAAGCCGTTCAGCCGGCGAAACTTCAATCGTTGTTTGATTAGAAGAAGAGGGCAACAAACCACCATCATTTCCAATAAGAATAAAGGGTGCCCCATTAGAGAGAGCAAGATTAAAAATTCTCGATGTAGAGCCAATTAGAACACGGAAGCGATAAACAGCCCTGTCAACCTTCAGATAAGGAGCTTTCGTTCCATTTACTAATGGAAGCTTTCCAAAGAACCCTCCTCCGGTTGGTTTATAAATAAGATTCCCGTATTGGTCAATTGATGCATCCCGAATAACGAGAGGAACTTCATACTTGCCTGAAGGAAGATTTAATGCAGCTTCCTCTGCATCCCTGATGATGAAAGCTCCTGCAAGCCCATTATAGACCTGCTCACCTATCACCATGTGCGGGTGCGGATGATACCAGTTTAATGCCGCCCGGTTAATAATGGGAAAGTTGTAGGAATATGTTGAGCCTGTAGGAATTACCTGCGAAGGTTGTCCGTCATTCGCATGGCTTACCAACATTCCATGCCAGTGAATAATGCTTGGTTCCGGAAGGTTGTTTTTATATATGGCAGAAATAACATCTCCCTTTTTTGCCACAATGGTGGGTCCAGGCATGCTGCCGTTATACTGCCATACGTTTGTAAAAGCGCCGCCTCCCAAATCATGTGTACCGGGACTGGTTGTAAGCGTAAAATTGGAAGTCGTAATTGTTGGCGGAATAAAGAGTAGATAACGTGTAATGGTGGCATCAGAAATTGCTGTTTGATTCACTGCCTGTTCTGTTGTGCCTAAATCTTTCTGGCAGGATATCATCATGAAGACTCCTGTTAATACAAAAACCAATGAAAGAAAATATTCTCTTTTCATTTTAATTATCGTTTTCATTTTGCTTCAGGCTTTAAAAGTTTATAATTTATGAATGAAGTAAAAATAGACACTCACTAATCGTTTAATAATGACTTTAATCAGTCAAAAAGATGATATTTGTCAGCGTCCCGCCGTCGTTGGTAAGGCGACAAACAAAGGCATCTGTAGTGCCTATTCCTTTTGTTGGCTGGTTTACTTATTTTACTGATCCGGATAATAATATTCACGGGGTATATGAGAACGTTCCGAATGTCGGATAATGATTAACTGCATTTCCTTCACCGCAGAGTCTCTCCAAAGGCAATGCGTGCTAGCCGAGGATTCTGCGGCATTCGAGAACCAACTGCTGAAGCGAGTGACAACAAATATGCGTAGAAGAAATTTTTTCAAAATGATTTCAGCCCTGAATAAGATATTTTATTTTCTATTTTTTCTTCATCACTAAAGCCGTTCTGTTTGTAAGGTATATACTTAGATTTTGATTTTCATCTGTTGGAAAATCAATGGAGTCATCTACTCTGTCAAATCCTCCGA
>DASPWL010000006.1:0-12282 GCA_035637795.1 Minisyncoccota bacterium
CAAGGTAGTGCGTCTGCCAATTTCGCCACGTCCGCATTAAACTTCTGTTTTAACAGGTTCTAGTTGTTTTTCTTGATTTGAAGAAGTTACTTCATGCTTTGTCTTTTTTCTTATTTCCTTAGAGGATTTTGTACGAAGATAATAAAGTTTGGCTCGGCGAATCTTGGGCTTTTTAGTAACTTCAATTTTTTCGATTGAAGGAAGTTGAAGGGGGAGTATTTTCTCCACGCCAATGCCGCCTGATATTTTTCTTACTGTGATAGTAGCTCCCGGCTCATTGCCATGTTTGCGAGCAATAATAATACCTTCAAATGTCTGACTTTTAGCTTTTTCGCCTTCTCTAAGTTTTTGGTTGATTTTTACGGTCCAACCAACTCTTAAATCCCCAAATCGTTGCTGGGGAACTATCCGTGATTTAAATGCTGATAACTTATCCATAATATTAGTGTTCTATTCTAACCCAGAAAGGACTTTTTGTAAATCATCGGGTAAATCGGCTTCAAAGAGAAATGATTTTCCTTCAGGTGAAATAAATTGAAGTTTTTGGGCATGCAGGAAGAGGCGATTGAGTCCTGGCGGACGAGGAGAATTCTTAGGTCCATAGATAGGGTCGCCAGCGATGGGATGGCCGATTGATTTTAGATGGACTCGAATCTGATGGGTCCGGCCGGTCTCGGGTTGCACCTGGAGAAGGGAATAATTTATATATTGCTTTAAAGTGGAATAATGAGTAAGAGCTACCCGTTCTTTAAGGTCTCGTCGGCCCTTAATGCGAGTAGTTTGGCGAATCCCTATTTTACCCAGCGGAATCTCAATATTGCCTTGAAGTTGTTTCATTGTTCCTTGGACGAGAGCGAGATATGTTTTCTTTATTTTTCTGGATTGAAACAGGTTTTTTAAATATATAAATGCATCCTGGGTTTTAGCAATAATCATTAGACCCGATGTTTCCTTATCGAGTCGATGAACGATTCCAGGGCGAAGAGGATTCTCGCCGACTTTTTTGATATCCGGGAATTGTTCTGTGATGATATCGACCACGGTTATTTGCGGGTCTTCCGAACTCACTTTATGAACGGCAATACCGCTCGGCTTATTAATTACAAGAAAATTAGGATCTTCGTAAATGATGGGAATATTCATAATTGTTTGCGGTCAGTTGTTCGGGGTATACTTATGCTAATGACCGGTAGAGAGCGTAGAAAAATCTTATTTATTATTGCTAGCTTTGTATTAGTAGCCCTTTTAATTTGGTTACTTTTCTTTTTAAAGAGCGGCTATCATTTTAAAACTCCGGCTCAAGATTTTAATAATAAGCCCCAATTTTTACCTCGATGACCCGCTATCGCTCATACGGCTTCACTTTAATTGAAGTTCTAGTAGTTATTGGAATAATTGGAGTTCTATCGACCATGGTGTTATTGAATGTGACTTTATCAAAAGCCAAAGCTAGAGATGCGGCTAAAAAATCTGATTTAGCCGCTGTAAGCTTAGCGCTCTATTCGTTTTATGCCATGAATGGGCGCATGCCAATTAACTATAATCCAGGTAGTGGGGCTTGTGAAGGCACGTCATATTACAATTCCAGTATGCAAGAATTAGTTGATGCCGGGTTGCTTCAGAATATACCGCGCAGTCCCGGCGGCGCGGTATATTGCTATTATGATTATGGCTCAAGCAACGATATCGGAGCACTTATGGAAACGAGTTTAGAAGCTGCCCCCGATTCAAACACTGGTTTGCCGCCTTCATGTCGGCCCTGGGCACCTGGGATAAATTGGTGCGATCAAGCGAGTAACAAAGAGTATTGCATTTGCAATCCGTATTAAATATTTTCGGATTGGTTTAGTGGGCGGTGAAGGATTCGAACCCTCGACCTTCTCGGTGTAAACGAGACGCTCTAACCAGCTGAGCTAACCGCCCATTTCTATATAAGTGCGCCTGCTTGGATTTGAACCAAGGACCCCGGCTTTATAAGAGCCGTGCTCTAACCAGCTGAGCTACAGGCGCATTGAAATGGCTTATCCTATTAAGGCGTAGAATTCTTTTTGTTCTAGAGTTTCCTTGCTGATGAGCTCTTTGGCTACTCGTTGTAAAGTAGCCATTTTTTTGGTGAGGATCTCTTTTGCAGTTTTAAGGGCTTTGCTCATAAGACGATTGATTTCCTGATCAATTATATAAGCAAAGTTGTCCGAATAATTTTTCTCTGAAACAATTTCCTTGCCTAAGAATACCATTTCTTCGCGTTCACCAAACGTAACCGGGCCAAGTTTTTCGGACATGCCAAATTGAGTAATCATTTTTCTAGCCAGATCTGAAGCAACTTTCAAATCATTCGAGGCGCCCGTCGTCATCTCTTTAAAGATAAGTTTTTCGGCTGTATAACCACCTAATAAAACAGCTAGCTCGGCCTCGAATTCAGAGCGGGATTTAAGATGCTTATCTTCGCTGGGTAATTTTAAAGTATACCCACCGGCTCGTCCGCGGGAGACAATTGAAACTTTATGAACCGGGTCGGTATTAGGCAGTGATACGGCCACTAGGGCATGACCAGCTTCATGATAGGCTGTAATTTCCTTTTCCTTCTTGGAAAGGATGTGGGAACGCCGTTCGGGGCCGAGCATTACCTTTTCAATTGCCTGAAATATATTTTCTTGAGTAATTTCAGTTTGATTTTTCCGAGCGGCTAAAATAGCGGCTTCGTTGACTAGATTGGCCAGATCAGCTCCTGAAAAACCCGGAGTACGTTCAGCAATGGTTTTGAAATTCACTTCTTTGGTAATCGGCTTTTCCAGAGAATGAATTTTTAAAATAGCTTCCCGGTCTTTCATTGACGGATCGTCAAGGATGACCCGACGATCAAATCGTCCCGGTCGTAAAAGAGCAGGGTCGAGAATATCAGGTCGGTTAGTAGCTGCCATTACTACTACCGCTTCATTAGTTTCAAAACCATCCATTTCAACTAAGATCTGGTTTAAAGTCTGTTCACGTTCATCATGGCCACCCCCGAGACCAGCTCCGCGATGGCGGCCTACGGCATCAATTTCATCGATGAAGACGATAGCGGGCGCAGTTTTTTTGGCCAGTTCAAATGTGTCGCGGACGCGATTAGCGCCTACGCCCACAAACATTTCTACGAATTCTGAACCGGATACAAAGTAGAAGGGGACATTGGCTTCATTGGCCACGGCCTTGGCTAATAATGTTTTGCCGGTCCCGGGTGATCCGATGAGTAAAACTCCCCGAGGAATGCGAGCTCCTAGTTTCTCGAATTTTTTGTGATCTTTTAAGAATTCTACAACTTCTGACACTTCTTCTTTAGCCTCAATTAGGCCGGCCACATCTTTGAAGGTGATTTTTTTCTGGTTAGTGCTGGAAGTTGCTAAGCGAGCTTTTGATTTTCCAAAACTGAATGCTTGAACCGAGCCGCGCTGAGCCTGCCGGAACATATACCAAAAAATCAGCAATACTAATAGAAATGGCAGAACTATTGGCAGTAGGGAAGAGAGAAGCACGGCTGTGCCTCCTGGTTCCCGAACTTCTACCGATACTTTGGTCAACCTGACTCTATCAGCGCCGAAGTTAATGAGTGTCTCAAATATAGAAATACCCGACTCTTTTCGAGCCGTGAATTTTTCATTGTTAGCTAAGGTAATATTAAGCGCATCGCCTTCAACTATAATCTGTTTTACCTCTCCGGTATTAATTTTTGTAACGAGGTCGGAAATAGACAGGGTAGCAGGAGAATGAAAAGGCGAATCAAAAATTGCCACCAATCCGGAAAGGATCAATAAGATTAAAAAGACAATGCCAATGTATTTAGTAAGCAATTTCATCTTGATTTGATGTTTAAATTAAACTTTAACCTGTGGATAACTCTATAGGGTACTAAACCTTACAAAAGCAGGGGAATTGTAACATAAAACTTCATCTAGGGCAAATTCTGCATGGGTACCTATTCTGAGATCTTTTTCTCGGCTTTTTCAAGCGTAAGAATTAATTTATGGTCTTTAGCATCAATGCTAACGATAGCGAAATCATAGATCTCCCCTACTTTCACAACATCAACTGGATTCTGTCCGCCAAATTCAGCTATGGGTAGAATACCAACAATATCATTGGGTAATTCAACAAATGCCCCATTGGTTCTAATCTTAATAATTTTACCTGTTATTTTCTGGCCAACACCATATGTTTGCTCTACAGTTTGCCAAGGATCTTCACTCAAAGCTTTTAGGGATAGCGAAACTCGCCCACCTTCTAAAGAAATAATTTTAGCTTTTACTATGTCGCCAGGATGAAGAATTTCGTGGGGGTCTTCAACATAACGCCAGGCAATTTCGGATGAATGGATTAAACCATCAAGAGTTTCGCTTAATTGTACAAAGGCACCAAAATCAGTGACTTCAGTGATCGTGCCTTCGACTGTGTCTCCTATCTTTAATTTTGCCAGCTCTTCTTTAGCTGTTTCTTCCTGGATTGCTCGTTCGGAAACAATAAGTTTATTTTCTTCTTCAGAAAAGTCTAAAATTTTAACTCTAAATTCCTGACCCTTAAATTTTTGCAGTGCCTGAACAATTTTGGTAGTGTCCCCGCCCTCAACTTTGGGATAATGTTCACTGGAAAGTTGGGAGAGTGGCAGGAAGCCCTGAATGCCTTCAATTTCCACGATAAGCCCACCTTTGTTTATGTTGGTGATGGATGTCGTAACTATTTCACCGCTATCTTTTAATTCCTTGATACGCTGCCAGGCTGTAGTCATCTGAGCTGCTTTCAAAGAGAGTTCACGGTAGCCTTCATCATTTTCCAATTCCAGGAGCATGGCCGAAGCGTGATCACCAGGTTTGAGGCTCCGCATCCTATCAGGACTGTCATAAAATTCTCCCGGATAAACAATGCCGATACCAATGGAAGCGAGATCAACAAGGACATTGCTTTTTGAAACACTGATGACCTGGCCGTCTAAAATCTGCCCTACTTTGGGCAGACTAAACTCCTCTATCGAGAGAAGATCTTTCATTGTTTTTATAGCGGGAGTGCCGTTCATAGTTACAGAGGGCTACTATACGACAGCTGATGATAAAATGCAAATTCTTTGCCCTGAAAATTATGACTTTTTCGCTTGAATTTAAAGGCAAATTTTGCTATAATTTAGCTATATGACGATTACCTGGTTTGGGCAGAGCTGTTTTAGAATCGAGGCCAAAGAAGGAAGCATTCTGATTGACCCATTTTCTAAAGAAATCGGACTTCGGCCGCCTAAAATAAAGGATGATATAGTACTAGTTACCCATCAGCATTATGATCATAACAGTGTTACCGATGCCAATCCGGAGGCGTTCATCATTGATAATCCAGGTGAATACGAACGCAAAAACATTCAAATTCAAGGACTACTTACCTATCATGATAAATCTCAAGGTGCTGAAAGAGGACTTAACACTGTGTATGTTATAAAAGCTGAAGATATGGCAGTGTGCCACCTAGGAGATCTTGGCCAGGAAAAACTTACTGATGCCCAAGTTGAGGCAATTGGTGATATTGATATCCTGCTTGTCCCAGTGGGCGGTACCTTTACGATTGATGCTAAAGAAGCAGTAGAGGTAATCAATCAAATTGAGCCCAAGGTAATCATACCAATGCACTATAAGATTCCAGAATTAAAAATAGATCTTGGTGGTCCGGAAAAGTTTGTCAAAGAAATCGGATTAACCCCCGAAAAGACCGATAAATTCAAAATTACTAAAAAGTTATTGCCAGCCGAAGAAATGAAATTAATAGTGCTTAATCCATAACACACCATGGCTTCCTTACTTGAAGAAATTCGGAAACAGCCCAAGATAGTGAGAGAAATCATGTTTGGGTTATCAGTGGTTACGGCGGTAGCGATAGTAGGCGCCGTTTGGTTCCGTTCCTTTGAGCATAATTTGTATGCTTTGATGAACCCGGACCAACAGACCGAAGAGAAGTACGTTGCTCAGCAGGAAGAATTGAAAACTCCTTTGGCATTTTTAGGCAAAGCCGTCGAAAGTCTGCGGGCAATGATTGCCAATTTTTTTAATGCTACCGATGTAGCTAAGCCGGAAAATAAAATACTAAATAATAATACTGGTGAACCGCGACCATTGCCATTAAGCAAATAGTTTTGGTAAATTTTGTGAGACTATTTTATGTTCTTTTCCGTAAACAAGGAATGGAATATAAAATAGTCTCATTTATATGGCTGAAGAACAACAAAATAGCCAACCCATACTGACCAAGGAGATTACCGAAGAGATCCAACGCTCATATTTAGAATATGCCATGAGCGTTATTGTAGCCCGCGCTTTACCGGATGTACGTGATGGCTTAAAGCCCGTGCATCGGCGGATTCTTTGGGCAATGTGGGAGAGTGGAAATACTGCCGGCACAAAATTTAAAAAGTCTGCCAATACTGTAGGTTATGTTATGGGTAATTATCACCCTCACGGAGATACGGCTATTTATGATTCTCTGGTTCGTATGGCTCAAGACTTTTCCCTGCGTTATCCGTTGGTGCAGGGTCAAGGTAATTTCGGGTCGATTGACGGCGATAATGCAGCCGCGATGCGATATACCGAGGCTCGCTTGGCTCGCATTTCTGATACGCTCCTGGAAGATATTGAGAAAGAAACAGTTGAATGGCGGCCAAATTATGATGGCTCCCGAAATGAACCGGTTGTTTTACCGGCTAAAATTCCCAACTTGCTTATAAATGGTTCCATGGGTATTGCTGTGGGCATGGCTACTAATATTCCGCCTCACAATTTGGGCGAGATTTTGGATGCGCTGGCCCACTTAATTGACCATCCAGATACTGACATTGGACAGCTAAGCCAATTTGTAAAAGGACCAGATTTTCCTACTGGCGGCACAATTTACAATGAAAAAGATATTATAAATGCTTATGCGACTGGACGGGGACCCGTACTTATACGAGGCAAAGCTGAAATTATTGAGAGCAAAAAAGGATTTCAGATTATCATTACGGAAATTCCCTATCAGGTTAATAAAGCCGAGATGATTATTAATATTGCTGATCTGGTCAAAGAAAAGAAAATCGAGGGTATTAGGGATATTCGAGATGAGTCAGATCGTGAAGGCATGCGAGTGGTTATTGATTTAAAGCAAGATTCCTTTCCTCGGAAGGTTCTTAATCAGCTTTACAAATATACCGAACTCCAAAAAACATTTCATTTTAACATGTTGGCATTGGTAGATGGAATCCAGCCTCAAATATTGGGCCTGAAATCTATTCTTGAGAAGTTTATTGAGCATCGGCAGGAGGTAGTAACGCGCCGTTCGCAGTTTGAACTCAAAAAAGCTAAAGAACGAGCGCATATTTTGGAAGGATTAAAAAAAGCTCTCGATCATATCGATGAAGTCATCAAAGTTATAAAGGCTTCCGATTCACGGGAAGATGCAGCAAAGAACTTAATTAAAAAGTTTAAATTCTCTGACCGGCAGACCACTGCCATTCTCGATATGCGTTTGCAAGCTTTAGCCGGCCTGGAACGCCAGAAAATTAATGAAGAGTTGAAAGAAAAAAAGGGACTTATTGCCCACCTGGAGGATTTATTGGTGCACCCAAAGAAAATTCTGAGTGTGGTCAAAGAGGAGCTCAAAGAAATTAGAACGAAATTTGCCGATGAACGCCGAACTAAAGTAGTACGCTCTGCTCTTCGGGAAATTGGCGAAGAAGAATTAGTGCCCGAGGAGGATGCTTTATTCATGCTTACCCGAGGCGGCTATGTGAAACGGTTGCCACCCGATGAATTACGCGCTCAAAAACGCGGCGGCAAGGGATTATTGGGCATTGCTACCAAGGAAGAAGACGTGGTTTCTCAATTTTTTCTGGCCAATACGCATGATAATCTCCTGTTCTTTACTAATTCCGGTAAGGTTTTCCAAACTAAGGGCTATGAAGTGCCTGAAACTTCCCGCCAATCTAAAGGCCGAGCAATTGCTAATTTTCTCCAAGTAACAGCCAATGATCAGATTACAGCTGTCGTTCCTCTTTCAAAAGAGCAAAAGAGCGGCTATTTGTTTATGGCCACCGCTAATGGAATCATTAAAAAAGTTGATTTGGATGCTTTCGGTCAAGTCAGACGGAGCGGCATGATTGCTATTAACTTAAAAAATGGCGATGAGTTGTGTTGGGTGCTTAATACGTTTGGAAATGATGAAATTATTCTGACTACTTCCGGCGGCAGTGCTATTCGGTTTAAGGAAAAGGATGTTCGGCCAATGGGCCGGGCGGCTAGCGGTGTAATCGGAATTCGTCTAGAAAAAGATGAGCGCCTAGTCGGGGCTGATGTTATTCCGGCCAAGGCCGGCCAGGGTCTCCAACTACTGGTGGTTATGGAAAATGGCTACGGTAAGCGCACAGAACTAGCTGCTTATAAAATTCAGAAAAGAAGCGGTAAGGGCATTATGACTGCAAAAATCACTTCTAAAACTGGTCCGCTAATTTCGGCTCATATTACGTCAGAGGAAAACAAGGAGCTTATTGCCGTATCGCGTAAGGGTCAAGTAATCCGGACTTCAATTGCCAGTATCTCAATGCTGGGACGAGCCACTCAAGGCGTACGCATCATGCGCCTGGATCCTGGCGATAAGGTAGCTTCAGTAGTGCTAGTTTAGGAGATTAATCTCGCCAGGAATTTATGGGCGGGATTTTACGTGGATAACTTTTTTCATCAACCTGAACGAGCCATGATAAAATAGAGAAAACCTGTCTGCAGGCAAATGCTTTCTCTATGAGCGAACTTATTACATTGGCATCATTTCAGAATGGGATTTTTAATCCCCAAATGGTGGTTGATCTTTTGGGGATTCAAGAAGGGATGCGGATAGCAGATTTCGGTTCCGGCTCAGGACATTTTTCGTTGCTTTTTGCCGAAAAGGTTGGCTCAGCTGGACAGGTTTCAGCCATTGATGTTCAAGAAGCTCCTTTGGATATAGTCCGTTCCCGGGCTAAAGAAGCCGGTCTGACTAATTTGGAGACCATCAGAGCTGACTTGGAAATACTTGGCAGCTCCGGGTTGCCTGATAATTCGCAGGATGTTGTTCTGGTGGCAAATATTTTATTTCAGTCTCAAAAAAAATCGGAGATTATTAGGGAAGCAAAACGAATTTTGAAGGATAGCGGTCGGCTGGTGATCATTGAATGGGCAAAAGGTATGGGTGGATTTGGTCCGCCCGATGACCTGCGGACTGACGATGCTGCACTTCAAACACTGGTTACTAATGAGGGATTTAATTTTGAACAAAGCTTAAAAGCCGGCCAGTTTCATTTCGTCTTGTTTTTCCATAAATGAATCTTAGCTCTCTTACCACTTCAAATCGATTGGTCTATATCCTGGTAGGATCTATCGGTCTTCTTCTTTTCCTTACGGTTATACTTGTTTTTCGGAGTTTTGGCGGATCGAGCAGTCAACCAGCAACACTTCAGTTTTGGGGAGTCTTTGATGATCGACAGTCATTAGATGCTGTAATTCAACAGTTCCAAAAAAAATATCCCAATATCCGGATAGCCTATCGGAATTTTTTATATGATGACTATGAAAAGAGCGTAGTTGATGCACTGGCTGCTGGAAATGGTCCAGATGTATGGATGATCCACCATACTTGGTTGCCCAAACATAAGGATAAATTACTGCCTCTGCCCGACAAAATCGCGGGAGAAAAGAATCCGCTCATGACCATTAAGCAATTCCGGGATGAATTTGTAGATGTTGCATTTAATGATCTTGTGGATAATGGGAAAATATATTCCCTGCCAATCTATGTTGATACCCTAGCGCTTTATTATAACAAAGATCTTTTCAACAATGCGGGGATTACATCTCCGCCCACAACGTGGGATGAATTTAATTCGCTGGTTGAAAAGCTTACAAAATTTGACGCTGCGAGGAACATCACTCAATCGGGTGCGGCTATTGGTTCAGCCAGGAATATTAACCGTTCGACCGATATTCTCTCTGCGTTAATGCTCCAAAGCGGGGTGCAAATGACGGAGAAGGACAATGCCAGCGCAACTTTTACTAGGTCTGTTGATAATCAGCGGGTAGGAGAAGTATCACTCCAGTACTACACCGATTTCACTAATCCTGCTAAATTGGTCTATTGTTGGAATGATAGCCAGCACTACTCTATTGATTCATTTGCTGAAGGGTCAACGGCAATGATGTTTAATTATTCTCATCAAATTCAAGCCCTTAGGCAAAAATCGCAACATCTTAACTTTGCGGTAGCGCCGATGCCCCAGCTTTCTTCCTCGGATATAAAAACCTATGCCAGCTACTGGGCGCCGGCGGTAGCGGCCAGCACTAAATATCCCGATGCTTCCTGGCAATTCGTAGCTTATATGGCTTCAAATGAAGGGGCAACTGCTTATCTAAATCAAACCAGCCGGCCGGCGGCTCGGCGCGATCTTATAGAAACCCAACGCAATGATCCGGATATCGGTGTTTTTGCGGTTCAGGCGCTTTCAGCCGTGTCCTGGTACCAGGTTGATAACGTAGCCGTTGAACAAATTTTTGCCGATATGATTGACGATGTGAATTTAGGGCGGGCCACAATTAAGGATGCCTTGGAAAGCGCTGAAGCTAAAGTAAATGTTTTGATGAGCCGAAAGCAATGATTCTTCGTATAACAATTATCATTTTTGCATTATTGAGCGTGTTTTTAATGATGGCTACGCCGGTGCTGGCGGCGCCTTCGTGGTGGCCATTAGTTCCCTGCGGCATTCAATCGCTTGGCCAGGCAGAATGTACCAAGTGCGATCTTTTAAAGCTAGTACATAATCTTATTGATTTTGTTTTATTCGGCCTAGCGCCTATTTTGGGAACTTTTTTCTTCATTCTCGCCGGAGTCTATATTCTTGGCGCCGGAGCTAATGTCTTTAAAGTTGAAGATGGCAAAAGAATTTTCTGGACGACGGTCAAAGCATTATTCCTCATTGGTTTCGCCTGGCTCATTACCAATACCTTTATTAAGGATTTGGGGGTGCAGACGCTCGGCTATCAATCACCTGATAAATGGTATGAGTTTACCTGTACAGAAGCAGTTCCGACGCCTGTGTCGACACTGACTATGAGTCCTACCGTATTACCTGTGGGAATGTTAAGCGAAATAGAAGCTCGACGTCAGCTCGCAGCTGCCGGTATTCAAGTGAACGCTCAACCTCCCCAGACAACACTGGTAGGAATTAGGCAAGCTACAATAAATGAAATTATCAACATAAAATCCCTCTGCGGGTGCTCAATAATAATCACGGGCGGGACAGAACCCGGACACAGCAGTAGACATTCGGCTGGATATAAAGTGGACTTGGGAATAAATCCAAGTTTATCGAATTATATAATCCAAAACTTCACTTTTATAGGCATACGCAATGGAGATGGGGCAAAACAGTATCGTGACTCCGAAACCGGAGCAGTGTTTGCTTTAGAATCTGATCATTGGGATGTTGATGTTCCTTGATTGTGATGCAAACTGATGCAGATTATAATTAAAAAAATGGTTAAATATCGGAAATGGCTGATTTTGTTTTCACTGGTTTTGTTTTTTGTATTTTCAAAAAATGCCCAAGCGGCTTGCGTGCTTAACAATGCTTCCTGGAGCGGGCCGATTAAAACAGGCCAGGCAGTTTATGTGCTAGTTTCAGGAACGGGATGCAATGGATTTAGTGCCTCAATAAATATTTTTGAGGATAATTTTGGCAGCATTCCCGATGTCCACATTAAAGGCATCACTATAACTTTTGATAATGATACTCAAGCCCAAGGCCAGGTAACCATCACTGAAAGTGAATTTGATAAGATATTCAGTGGTAGTCAGACAAATAAAGTTTACTTTAAAGCTAACGCTGCGGAGAGCGAGATAAGATCTAATACCATTACCATAACTTTAAGTGGTACTGGGCCTAGCCCCGGATTGACCTACGCCTGTGTGGCGGCCGATGGGAAATATGCCTGCAGTCCCGACGGCACCCTGGCTGGCTGCCAAAATCTGGCAGCCTGCAAGACCGAAGCAAAGAGTGTCTGTGTCCAGAGGGATAAAAGTTTGTGCGGCAAGTCCTCCTCGGCCGTTCCTCTTTCTTTTACGCTTAATATTCCCAATCCGCTAAGCGCCACTGATTTTGGCGATTTTCTCAAAAAATTAAGCAACGCCCTTTTTGCTCTAGCTATTCCGGCGGCCGTTTTCATTATCATCTGGGCAGGAGTGAGATTGGTATTATCCCGTGGAAATCAGATAGAA
>DASPWL010000007.1:0-6798 GCA_035637795.1 Minisyncoccota bacterium
GAAAGGAGGTAAATTTATGGTAGAAGTACGAAGAAAAGCTAATGAAAGTACTGGCAGTTTATTGAGACGGTTTAGCCGCTTTGTTCAGCAAAGCGGAGTTTTGGTTAAAGCTAAGAAAGATCAATTCCGGGCAAAGCGACAAAATGAGCGCAAGGAAAAACTCTCGGCAATTATGGGTGTTCATTTGCGGGAACTTAGAAAGCGTCTGGAAAAACTAGGGAAGTATGATGAAGAAACATTTGAAGAGGAAAAGCGGAAATTAAAGCAAGAACTCGGGTTTTAGAGGACGGGGTCCTACCCCCTCCTAAAATTATCGTTTTAGGAAAATATTAATATGCTGAAAGATAAACTTCAGGATGAGCTTAAAGCTTCTTTAAAGTCGGGCGATAGTGTCCGGCGTCTTACGCTTGGCATGGTATTGGCGGCAGTTAAAAATAAGGAGCTTGAAAAAAGGAATAAATTATCGAAAACCGGAGTAGCTCCAGATCAACTTGAAAGTCAAAGTGTTCTTAATGATGATGAAGTACTTGAAGTTGTTGCTAGCGAAGTGAAAAAGAGAAAAGAATCAATTGAAACTTATACCAAGGGAGGCCGACCGGAATTAGCAGAAAAAGAACAAACCGAACTCCAAATTTTAATGGAATTGATGCCACAGCAGCTTTCAGAAGAAGAAGTCCGCGCCGAAGTAAAGAAAACAATCGCGGCCGTTAAGCCACAAGGAGTCAAAGATATGGGCAAAGTAATTGGGCAGGTTATGCCTCACTTAAAAGGGAGAGCTGATGGGCAGACGGTGAGTAGGATTGTGAAGGAGGAACTTTCCACGGTCTTATAATGCTTGACCTAGCTTTTCATAATCGAAGTGGAATCGAGGACAAACAATTCTCGGAGAAATTCTTTCAGCGCATTATCAGTTGTGCAATTAAAGAAGTAGGAAAGGGAAAAGAAACCTTTGAACTCGCGATTTCTCTGGTTGCTCCAGAGGAAATAAAAAATCTCAATAGAAAATATCGTGGCAATAACTCTGTCACCGATGTTTTATCTTTTCCAGAATTGGGGGACATCATCATTTGCCCGGAAAGAGTAAGGGAAGATGCTGAACGCAGAGGAATTTCATTAGAGCAACGAATGGCCTGGGTAACAATCCATGGTTTTTTGCATATTTTAGGATACGATCACGAACGTTCTTTAAAAGATGAGAAGGAAATGTTTGAATTAGAGCGTAAAATTTTGGAAAGTTGCGGTTTTTAGACTATACTGTTTAATACTAACAGAGTTCCCCTACGATCATCTATCGACCGGGGAATCTCTATTTTGCGAATGGCTAGATCTCATATCATTTCCGGCATAGATATCGGGAATTCCTACATCAAAGTAGTGACGGCTAATATTTCCCGCGATTCAATAAAGCCAGAAATTATCGGTGCCGGTTCTGCTATTTCAAATGGCCTTCGAAAGGGCATGGTAATGGACATGGAAGAGACAATTGGGAATATCAAAGCAGCTGTTCAGCAGGCAGAAGCCATGTCAGGAATCCCCATTAAAAGTGCTTATCTCTCAATTAGCGGTTTGCATATTAAAAGCCAATTATCACGGGGAGTTATCGCAGTTTCCAGAGCCGATAGTGAAATATCCCAGAGTGATGTTGATCGAGTTCTCCAGGCAGCTTCTATTGTCAGTTTGCCTGCCAATCGGGAAATTATCCATATTGTTCCCAGAGGATATATTATTGATGGCACTGAACATGTTAAAAATCCTATTGGCATGAAAGGAGTTCGGCTAGAGGCCGAAGTATTGATTATAGATGGCCTAGCCCCCTATATCAGAAATATTATTAGATGTATTGAGGAGAGCCGGATTGAGGTGGCTGGATTGGTATATGCTCCCTTGGCGGCGGCCCTAGCTTCACTTGATAAAACCCAAAAAGAGTACGGTGTTATGAATTTGGATTTTGGCGGGGCGACTTCAACGGTGGCTGTTTTTGAAGAAAATGACCTCCTTCACAGTGCTGTATTGCCGATTGGCTCACGGCATATTACCAATGATTTAGCTATTGCCTTGAGGACATCGCTTGAAACCGCTGAAAAAATAAAGCTTGAGCATGCCGCTACATCTGAAAGTGAAGATGCTCGACGAAAGGAAAGTATAGATTTAACAAATTATATGGGCAAAGATGGATTTATTGTACCTAAGCGGCAGCTCATGCGAGTGGTTGATGCTAGACTCGAGGAATTGCTTGATATGGTGAATGCAGAATTGAAAAAGATTTCGCGTAATGGCTTATTGCCGGCCGGAGTAGTGTTGAGCGGCGGCGGCGCAAATTTACCGGGATTGCCTTTTTTAGTTAAAGAGACTTTGCGTTTGCCCGTTAAAATAGCCAAACCAATTCATGTTGAGGGTATTGTTGATGTGGTCACCGATCCTTCCTATTCTGTATCAATCGGACTTATCTTATGGGGAGCTGATCAAGAATTTTCAGGCATCCGTTCCCGCAAGACTGGATTCTCTCCGCAATGGAGTTTTTTTCAAAAAGTAATCCATTGGCTTAAAAATTTCCTGCCCTAGCTTGGCTATCGACAACTTTATCCACAATAATGATTATTTTGCTTGCGGGTCTAAATAAATTATGGTAAGACCAATGTAATTCTAAGTATGTAAAGTTATCAAGTGAAGGATTTTTCTGCACTTTTAACTTTTTAGATAATGCCTCAAGTAAAACCCCAATTTGAAACATTTGCTCGAATTAAAGTAGCTGGCGTTGGCGGCGGCGGTGGCAACGCCCTGGCTCGAATGATTGAAACCCGTGTTCACGGAGTAGAATTTATTGCCATCAATACGGATGCCCAGGCTCTTCATCAGTCGCATGCGCCGGTAAAAGTTCACATTGGAAAAAGTCTAACCCGGGGTCTTGGCGCCGGTATGAATCCATTAGTAGGACGCGAAGCGGCTGAACAGACAAAAGAAGATATTTTAAATGCTCTTAAAGGCGCTGATATGATTTTTATTGCTGGCGGTATGGGTGGCGGTACGGCTACCGGAGCAGCGCCAGTTATTGCTGATATTGCCCGAGAGGTGGGCGCGTTAACAGTGGCAGTGGTCACAAAACCGTTTAATTTTGAAGGTGCTCAACGCTTGCGTATTGCTGAGGAAGGACTCCAGATCTTAAAAGATAAGGTTGATGCCTTGATTACTATTCCTAATGATCGGCTTCTTTCGGTTATTGACCGTAAAACGCCTTTGGCAGAATCATTTATGGTTGTAGATGATGTTTTGCGCCAGGGTGTTCAGGGAATTTCTGATTTAATTACTGTTCCGGGAATAATTAATTTGGATTTTGCCGATGTAAAAGCCATTATGACTAATTCTGGTTCGGCCATGATGGGTATTGGTCGGGCTACCGGGGAAGATCGAGCCATGGAAGCCGCGAAGATGGCAATCAATTCGCCTTTGCTCGAACTGTCTATAGATGGTGCTCGGGGCGTACTCTTTAATGTCTCTGGTACTTCCGATATGGCTATGGCCGAAATCAGTGAGGCGGCCCGGGTAATTACCGAACACATCGATCCGGATGCAAAAGTTATCTTTGGCGCAGTTATCGATGATGGTATGAAGAAAGGTGAAATCAAGATTACCGTTGTTGCCACAGGATTTTCAAATAATCAGATGATGGCAACCAGTGCGGCTCGCCCTTCGGTATTCAATGGCGGCTTAAGCTTATTTGGATCAAAGAAAAATACTGAACCAACTAGAGAGGAAACGCCTGCTCGACCAAAAGAAATCGTCGACCCGTCGTTAAATGAAGAAGCTGACTTTGATATTCCGGCGTTTATTAGGCGGAAAATGAATAAATCGTAACTTTTTATGTAATAAGTAAAATCCGGTTTTAGGCCGGATTTTACTTATTAGTTATCAACATTTCCAGACTAGGGTGGTTGTGCTTTAATACATATACTAATAGGCAGAGCTGTCGTCGTTTAATAAGTAGCACTAGAAATTAAGCTCAGTGTAGGAGCCGGAGTTTCTTTGTTTGTAAATGCCATGGAAAAACCTTCTACAGAGTCAGTGCAACCATCACTAGATACTTTTGAATATATAAATGGTAATGGCAATGGCGCTTCGCATGTACACCTTCCGATGGGCCGGGGGTTTACTTGGCAGCGCCTTTTTAGTTCCGGTCACCCATATGACGAGATTACTTGGGAAATTCGGACCGCAAAAATAACAAAAAGCGACGGCACGGTGGTGTTTGAGCAAAAAGATGTTGAGATCCCTTCATTCTGGTCTCAAACCGCAATCGATATTGTTGTTTCAAAATATTTTCGAGGCAAGCTTTCATCTCCAGAGCGAGAAACGAGCGCCAAGCAGATGATTAATCGGGTAGCTAAAACTATTGGCTATTGGGGGTTGAAGGATGGTTATTTTGCCACTTCTGAAGATGCAGAAAATTTTACCCTAGATCTTACTTGGCTCTTGGTAAATCAATATTTTGCTTTCAATAGCCCAGTCTGGTTCAACGTCGGAGTTCATAAGCGGCCCCAGTGTTCGGCCTGTTTTATTCTTGCCGTGGAAGATACGATGGACTCCATTTTAGAATGGTATCGCCAGGAAGGTAAAATTTTTCAAGGTGGATCCGGGGCAGGCGCTAACGTTTCAAAACTCAGAGGTTCTAAAGAAGCGTTGTCAAAAGGCGGATATTCATCTGGTCCGGTTTCTTTTATGAAAGGCGCTGACGGGGTAGCCAATACTATCCGTTCCGGCGGTACGACTCGTCGGGCAGCAAAAATGGTGGTGCTTGATGTAGATCACCCAGATTTAAAAGATTTTATTTACTGCAAGAAATATATTGAAGATATGACCAAGATTTTAGTCCAGTCTGGCATTAAGGATTCTCTTGAGGGCGATCTTTTTACTCCCTATACTCTCTTGCCCTTTGTGAATGCTAATAATTCCGTTCGGGTTACAGATGCTTTCATGAAAGCTGTTGAAAAGGATGAGATGTGGAATTTAACGGCCCGAAAAACTGGTGAAGTGCTGGAACGAGTTCGGGCCAGAGAAATTATGGACTGGATTGCTGATGCCGCTTGGCATAGCGCCGATCCGGGCATGCAGTATGATACCACGATTAATAATTGGCATACTTGTTCCAACACCGGACGCATTAATGCTTCCAATCCCTGCAGTGAATATATGCATCTTGATAATAGTGCCTGTAACTTGGCTTCATTTAACTTGCTTAAGTTTCTGAAAGAAGACGGCACGTTTAATGTTGATCTTTATCGAAGAGCTATCGATACAGCCATTGTGGCTCAAGATATTATTGTTGGTAATTCTTCATATCCAACGGAAAAAATTACTGAAAATGCCAATGCCTATCGTGAATTGGGACTTGGTTATGCTAATTTGGGCGCTCTCCTGATGGCTATGGGACTGCCGTATGATTCCGAAGAGGGAAGAATCTTGGGTGGTCAGGTAACGTCAATTTTATGCGGTGAAGCCTACCGCATGTCGGCATTGTTAGCTGATCGCATGGGTCCCTATGTGGGATTTGCCCTAAATCGCGAGCCTCAATTGAATGTTATTGCTATGCACTTGGCGGAAGCCGAGAAATTGCATGCTAATGCCATCCTCGCTAAGTCAAAAGACACGGTATTAAATGATGCCTCATTGGAAGTTTGGCAAGATGCGCTTGATTTGGGCAAAAAATATGGAGTTAGAAATTCTCAAATGACAGTTTTAGCCCCCACTGGTACAATTGCTTTTCTTATGGATTGCGATACTACCGGCATTGAACCGGGATTAGCTCTCGTAGCATACAAGAAATTGGTAGGGGGGGGACTATTAAAATTAGTGAATAATCAAGTTCCAGCTGGTTTAAAGAGATTGGGTTATAGTGAAGAAGAAGTAAAAGACATAACTGCCTATCTGCTTGAGCACGACACAATTGAAGACGCCCCTCATCTTAAAGACGAACATTTGCCGGTTTTTGATTGTTCATTTAAAGCCGCCAATGGCAAGCGAAGCATAAACTATATGGGGCACTTGCAGATGATGGCGGCAGCCCAGCCATTTATTTCCGGAGCAATTTCAAAAACCATAAATATGCCGGAAAATGCCGCTAAAGAAGATATTGCCGATGCATTTATGCAGGGTTGGAAACTTGGCTTGAAAGCAATTGCTATTTATCGGGATAATTCTAAAGGAGTACAGCCGCTGAATACTAAAAGAGATGAGAAGGAAAACAAGCTTGTGGAACGCGTTAATGGCTACATGCGAATCAAATTACCGGACGAGCGTCCAGCCATCACTCATAAGTTTTCTATCGGTGGCTATGAGGGTTATCTCACCGTTGGCCTTTATCCCGATACCCAAAAGCCGGGCGAGACATTCCTGGTGGCAGCTAAAGAGGGCAGTACGGTTTCTGGATTGCTAGACACAATTGCCACCTTGATCTCTATGTGCCTTCAATCTGGTATTCCATTGAGCTCATTAGTTAGAAAATTCAAAGATATGAGCTATGCGCCGGCCGGATTTACCAATAATTCGCAAATTCCGACGGCAAAATCACTTACGGATTATATTTTTCGCTATCTGGGCATGAAATTTTTAAGTGAGACGGATAAAGAGGAGATATTTGGGTTGCCTCATGTTGAAAAAGATGGCAATGGCAGTCAAACCAGCAGCAATGGCACTACTAAGAGCGATGCGGTCATTGCCAGCCTAGTATCGCTGCCGCTTTCAACCGCACCAGCTGAAAATTATCCCACTCCGGCTCGGGCGACCAATGCTGATGCTCCCGTCTGC
>DASPWL010000008.1:0-11085 GCA_035637795.1 Minisyncoccota bacterium
GATTCGAAATATGCCTTCGTATTTTGCTCCGGCCGGGAGCACACCAATATTCCATATCACCTGCGCTTTATTTTTATCATAGATTGGTGCTACCGGAGCTCCAACAACACTAGCTACATTTTCCCAAGCAACCCCTGGCGGTAAGGTAGCCTTAACCACCGCACTATTCATATCATTGCCGGGATTAGTAATCTGCCAGTGAACTGTAAAGATAGTTTGCTGGCCCACCTGAGGCGGCATGGGGCCAGAGGACCCATAAACCGGGTCTTGAAAATATAAAGCGCTGTTAAAGGCCGGCTGGGTACTAATTTTAGTTATTAATACATCTTCCGTTGAAACTTGGTCTCCATCAACGCCAGTAGGAACATTGGGTGTACTTAAATCAGCTATAACTTTGACTGAATAATTACTGCTGCCGAGCAAACCCGGCAAGGTTGGCTTTAATCTGACCTGAAAATTAATCTGGCCACTTTTGCCTGGATTGAATGTCCCAAAATCAGGAACCACTCCAGCATTGAAAGTTATAGTCTTAGCACTGGAATCATAATAGCCACCCCTGGTATCCAGGGTGCTTAAATCAAACATTTCTCCTTCTAATTTTGCGGTGAGATTCATACCTACCAATGAATAGCTTGAGTTATTTCTATATTGAATGGTATAGAGCAGAGTATCACCGGGGTAAGTAATTGTATCTCTAGATCCATTAACACTAAGAGAGGCAGTGATAAGCGGGCTGGAAATAATGGTTGAGGATGTTGCCCGCTCATAGTTTACATATTGGTCATTAAGTTTGCGTTTTAGCACTACCGCAATATTTTTTGATTCCCGTTCTTGACCGGTTAATGTTCCGGTAATAGTAATGCGCGAGCCAGTTCCTTTTTTAACCGAAGCAACATCCCAAACATTATTACTTGAAGTTGGCGAAGGCGAAACTTTCTTGAATAAAAATCCATCCGGATAGCTAAATTCAAAGCGCAAATCAGCTACATCCGCATCAGTTTCATTTCGATAATCGAGAATATAGCTGATATCCTGTCCGGAGACGGCCGTTGGCGGCGCCACCAGGGTCATCGGCACCGGCACATTGATAATCGTCGTCGCTACCGACTCCGATTTTTCAAAGAGCGACTTGAAACTGCCGGCTTTAAATATAAGATTTACTTTGGCGGTTTTAATGTTCCCTTTATCGCCCACCAAAAACGCTTTTAGCTCAAGCGTCCCTTCCTGGCCGGGCGAGAGCTTATCAACCGTAAAACCATGGCTTAAATCATCAGAAAAAGTGCCTTCGGTAATCACAATGGAATCATCAGGATAGAAAAACCGGAATTCCATATTCGTAAGGTCAACTCTTGTGTTGTTGCGGTACTTCAGCTTGTAGGTTACTTCATCACCCGAAGAAGCCTGGCTAGGACCTTCCAAAAGTAAGACCACATCGCGCTCGGCAAAAGATGACCGGCCAAACCAAAATCTAGCAACAGCAACCAGGAATAATACCAATGCCAGGGCAATGAGCCATTTTAAAACCCGTTTTGACCGAGGATGATTTATTTTATTCATAAACATATCCACCCGATTAGGAGATGGTGGGGTGGAGATGGAGGGAAGCTGTTCAACTTTAAAATCTTGAGGTAAGGCCGTAGGTTCATCCATGAGGTTATTTAAATTGTATCACACCTGCCGACCAGCAGGCAGGTTAGCGCTTGATAAAACACGATATAAAAAGGATAGTGAAGCAAAGTGTGATTGAGCAAGCTGCTCAAATACCGAATCTTCCTGGGCATGACCGTTAAAACGATTTACGGTTAAGGATGCTTCGGGGGCATAGCCCAAAATGGTCAGCAATTCCTTTTGTTTACGACGCAATAAAGGCATAATTGCTCCCAATTCCAGCGGCATATTTAAATCAGTGAAAAGCTCGGTTAGTAAGTTCCATAGCTGATCATCGCGTTCATAATCAAAGATAATGCGGTCAATCGCTTCCAGAAAAAAATAGGCAATGCCAAGATTAGACAAATTATCTTTAATTACATAGTGGGCGCGGACAGTATGGGTGCCGGTGATAATCGGGATGCCGCGCCCCGATACTAATTCAAATTCAACCAAGTTCATCAAGTTTAGCTGCATGGCTTGAACCGAATGCGGCTTGAGCACACTTTTGGCAATCGCGGTTAATTTGCCCAGTTCTTGGGTATAACAAGTAACGAATTGATCATATTCATTCGTTGACTGTTTTTTGATGATAATAGCTTGAGTGCGCATTATGAGATAAGTGAAAGAAATTTATCTAAAATAATAGGATACTCGGTTCTGCCATCTTCTTCGCCGGTAAAGTGGCCCGCATTTTTTTCAATAAATATTTTAGAGTCTAATTTATCTTTGTATGTTTCCATATTTCCTTCTAAAGGAACATAGGGATCATCATTGGAAAAAATGGCAATGGATTTATTGAGGTGATTCTTTATATCTTTGAAACGAAACGGCGGATTTATCCAATCTTTAATAACTTCCAGTTCTTTTTCTGTTCTGTCATCCATATGGGTTAATGTTATCCAACCAGCCACAAACAATGCCCCACCTATTTTTACTTCACTAGGCAGCATCTCCAAGTAGCGTAATATGGCTTTGCATCCAATACTATGCCCCACGAAATAAGTATTCTTATCCGGCGTACCGACAAGATTACTAAGATATTCCACCCAAACTTTTTTAACTGGATGTTCGGTTTGGGGCATAGCTGGAACATAAACTTCAAAATCAAGAGATTCTAGTTCTCGTTTTAACCACGGCAACCAATTCGCCTCCGGCGATCCTTCCCATCCGTGAATTATAAATACTCGTTTCATTTTCGTATGCCAATCCAAATATGTTTACCGGGCACCAAGTCAGCTTCTTTTTCCACGTCATAGGTTTTTTTATCATGTTGGCTTTTTACAAATTCAGCCAAAACAGCATCTTTCTGAATCTCTCCGCTCCATTGCTCAATGGCCTGCATCAAGTCAGTATCGTCAGTGTGCCATTGAGCGTACACTTTCTCATCAAACCGATAGCCGGCTTCTTTGCGCATGTCTTGAATTTGGCGCATAAGTTCCCGGGCATAACCCTCATGGATAAGAGCTGTATTTAATTCAGCATCAAGCATTATATCTCCTTCTGTCTGTTTATATATGACTTCTTTTACATTTACTTCATCCTTAACCAAGATTTCCAAATCGCTTTCCAACTTATTGCCGGTCACCGTGACTGCTTGAAGCGGCTGGCGCACTTTGATTTGTTTTTCTTTGCGCCAAGCCAAGCCAGCGGTGACAATTTTCTGGACTCGAACCATTTTTTCTTCAAGCTTGACATTTATGGCCCGCTTTTGGGCCTTAGGCCAATCGTGAAGATGGACACTTAGCGTACCGGGCGCACCTTGAACATGCAATCGCATATGCATATCTTCAGCCGTATAGGGAATAAACGGAGCAGTGAGTTTGGCAATTTCAAGCAATACCAAGCGCAGCAATGACAGAGCATTCTTGCGCTTGCGCGAACGGCGCAACCACCAATTGGAAAAATCCTCAACCACGAATTTCTCAATGGCTCGGGCAGCATTGGTGGGGTCGAATCGATCCAAGCAATCAGTAACGACTGTAATTAATCTATTGAGGCGCGATAAAATCCAGGCATCTAAAAGGTTTGTTGCTGGTTGTTCATCACCTATTGCTTCCGAATGGTAGAGCTCATAAAATCGAAGGCAGTTTTGAAGGGTCGAAAGAAATCCTTTTAGCCGAAATTCAACATCTTTTAAGTCAAAAAGTGTTGGATCGCCCGGCGCATTGATACTGTAAAAATACCAACGGGCCGCATCTACGCCGACCGCATCCATGAGTTCGTTTGGCAAAACCACATTGCCTTTTGATTTAGACATTTTCTTGCCTTCTTTGTCCAAAATATGGCCTAGCGACATGACATTTCTATATGCCGGCCCTTTACTCAATAAGGTAGAAATGGCCAGGAGAGTATAAAACCATCCCCGAGTCTGGTCTATGCCCTCCACAATAAAGTCAGCCGGAAATTGTTCCTTGAAAATTTTTTCATTCTCAAACGGCCAGTGCCATTGAGCATAAGGCATTGCTCCCGAGTCAAACCAGGCATCAATTAAATCGGGGATTCGCCGCATGTTTGCCTTGCAAGATTCACATCTCAATTCAACCTCATCTATAAAAGGACGGTGAAGGTCAAGTTCACCCAATAAGTTGCGCGGCACCGGCATCCACACCACTTTTTTCAGAGTGCCGGGAGCAGGATACCATTCTTCTTTATCTTTCTCTTCTTGAATAATTTCTGATGCGGTTTTGCCTCGAGACATTTTCTCCAAAAGCCACAAGGGGTCGCCATGGCCAACAATTAGAATTTTCTTATTTTTATGCTTTTGGTTAATCTCACTCATAAAATCCATCGTTCGCCGGCGGACATCATTCCAGCTTTCGCCATCACCATGAGGTTGGTCAAAGGAAATATCGTGCTTGATAGCACAAGCCTCATGAGGTTTGCCTTCGCATTCAAGGGCATGGGCAATTTCACTCAAGCGATCATCAAATTGCACGTCTTGATGAAAAATTTTGCCAGCAATTTCGGCCGTCTGCTTGGTGCGCAAAAATGGAGACGAAAAAATCAGGTCGATATCTTCTACCTTTTTAAGATTGGAAAGATTTTTTTCAACCTGCTTCATGCCGTCAGGCGTCAGGGCATAATTATCCTGTTCAATGCGAGAGCTGGTAATTCTTTCATTCAATTCACCCCGATCAGTCAAGCCGTGCCGCAAAAGATAAAAAATATTTCCCGAAGAAACCGCTTGCGATTCTAGTTCCCCAACCGAACCGATCATCTTTATTTCATTGCATTTCACGCACCGCCAAATCGGCAAAGGTGTTCCCCAATAGCGCTCGCGGGAAATTGCCCAATCCTTGCCTTCGCTCAACCATTGTCCGAAGCGGCCTTCTTTCAGGTACTCGGGGATCCAATTAATTTGCTGATTATTGGCTAAGAGGTCTTTATTCACCGCTGACATTTTTATGAACCAGGAATTTTTGGCATAATAGAGCAGGGGCGTATCACAGCGCCAGCAAAATGGATAATCATGCTCATGATCTTCGGTCTTGAATAAGTTCCCATTCGATTCCAGATATTTTAAAATGATTTCTTCGGTTTCTTGATCCTTAACATACCGGCCATTCAATTCTTCGTTTACGCCCATAAATTTTCCAGCTTCATCAACCGTGTGTATTTTAGGCAAGTCCAACTGAGTTCCTAGGTTGTAGTCATCTTCACCATACATTACTGCTGTATGGACCACGCCCGTACCTTCAATAGTCGAAACAAAATCAGCCTTATATACATGGTAAGATTTTTCTGATTGCAATTGGGGAATATTAAAAAGCGGCTGGTAACTCAAGCCGACCAAATCAGCACCTGATATTTCTTTCTCAATCTCATATGGCTGCTCAATAACTTTCTCCACTAAATCCTTAGCTAGAATAAATTTCTCTTTTTTATGCTTCACCAATACATAGACGATATCCTTGCCAACAGCTAATGCCAGATTACCTGGCAATGTCCAGGGTGTTGTTGTCCAGGCCAGAATAGAAACATCTTGACCAAATTTTGAATCAGCCAGTTTGAATTTAACATAGACTGAACGATCAACTACTTTCTTATATCCTTGGGCCACCTCATGCGACGAAAGCGGCGTACCGCAACGAGTACAAAAGGGCACCACCCGATGGGCCTGATACAAAAGTTTTTTGTTCCAAATCTCTTTGAGAATCACCCACAATGACTCCATGTACGAAGGTTCATAGGTGATATAGGGATGCTCGAGATCAAGCCAGTAGCCCATCCGCCGAGTCATTTCTTCCCATTCTTTTTTGTATTTCCAGACGCTTTCCTTAGCTTTCTGGTTGAACTTGGCAATACCGTATTCTTCAATCTGTTTTTTATTCTTGAATCCGAGTTCTTTTTCTACCTCAATTTCAACCGGTAAGCCATGGGTGTCCCAGCCGGCTTTGCGGAGCACGTAAAAGCCCTGCATGGTTTTATAGCGTCCGTAAAGATCTTTAAATGACCGGGCAAGCATGTGATGGGCTCCCGGTTTACCATTAGCCGTAGGCGGCCCCTCGAAAAAGACAAACCGCTTTTTACGATTGCGCTGCTCGAGGCTTTTTTCAAAAATACGGTTAGCTTCCCAGAATTTAAGTACTTTTTCCTCTATTTTCTTAAAATCAAAACCAGTATTAGCCGGCATAGTTCTAATCAATATAGCAAATATGCGCCTTTTTTCAACGCAATTTTAAATCTTTTCAATCAGAACAAACTATGGTAAATTAAACCTTTAGCATGAAACTTAATTCACTTTGGGCTGTTCTCTTAATCCTTTTTATAGGAATTTACCCTTCAGAGAAATTTGAATGGTATGCTCATGTCCACAACTTGGATAAAGTCATGCACTTTTTAGGCGGATTTGTCATCGCTTGGTCTATTTGGCAATTATTCGAATGGGAACGCCGCCAATTTTCAGGGTTTACCATTTTTATTTTAGTAGTAGGCGGAACCGCTATTATCGGCATTGTTTGGGAAATCGCTGAATATTTTTCCAATATTTATTTAGGTCCTTCTTCTTCACCAGTGAAACAGTTAATCTATCACTATTTTCACGGCGGAGATCTAACCGATACGCTAGGTGATCTCTTTTCTGACTTGATCGGGGCAGTGGCATTTGCCGTCGGATCAATTGTAACAAGAAGACGGACAGTTAAGCGTTAAATTCGCTCAGGGGTATCAATACCCAGGAGTTGTAGTCCTTGCTTGAGGACTTTTTTTGTTGTTGAAACTAAAAGCAGTCGAGCTGCTTGGCGAGATTTATTTTCATCTTCCAAAATTCGGTGCCTTTCATAAAAAAGATTTATCCTATTAGCCAATTCATAAAGGTACAATGCCAAGCCGTTAAGCATATAAAGTTGGGCGCTTTTTTTTATTATTTCAGGATAATCTAAGAGTTGTTTCATTACTGCCCGCTCTTCCGATTCCTTAAGTTCGCTAGCACTGCCTACTTTATTTTCGCTAACCTTTTTCAAAATACTGGCCAAACGGGCATGGGTATATTGCAAATAAGGTCCGCTGTTGCCGGTGAAATCCAGCATCGCTTTCCAGTCAAAAACAATATCCGAATAAGGATGCTGCTTC
The DNA here is from genome assembly GCA_035637795.1 of Minisyncoccota bacterium. Taxonomy (GTDB): domain Bacteria; phylum Patescibacteriota; class Minisyncoccia; order 2-02-FULL-40-12; family GWA2-44-9; genus DASPWL01. The sequence continues at coordinate 7,222 of DASPWL010000008.1, forward strand.
AGGTCATTGTATTTAAGGGCGCCGATGCCCACCGCGCGAGCGATTTCATGCGCTTGAGAATCCGAAAGTTCAGGATTTTTTTCCTTCACAATCGAATAAGCAAGATTAACAACTTTCTCTACTACTTCTTCCAGAGATACGGTCTTGCCTTCACGGGTGGAGAATTTTTTTCCTTCCTCGCCCAATACCAACCCGTATTTCACATGAACCAATTCTGCTTCGGTTAAGCGAAGTAGTTTGGCAATGGCAAATAACTGCTGGAAATGCAGTGACTGCTGGTTGGCAACAACATAGAGAATTTTATCCGGCCGAAAATCAAAAACCCGGTGCTTCAAGCTGGCTATATCACGAGTAAGATAAAGACTTGAGCCGTCTGATTTACGAATCAGCGCCGGCGGCAAGCCAAACTCTTCCAGGTTAAAGATCAGCGAACCTTGGCTGACTTCAACATATCTTTCTTCTTCCAAACGGGCGATAAGCGGCTTAAGCTCCGGTTCATAGGTGCTTTCACCTATAACTAAATCGAATTTGATGCCCAAAAGATCATACATTTTCTGAAATTCTTTCAGTGATTCTTCCAGGAACCAAGCCCATAACTTTTTATTTTCCGGATCGCTCTCTTCAAGTTTTTTAAATTCCTCCTGGCCCTGTTTTTCCAATTCGGGATTACTTTTAAGCTCTTCATGAAATCTCACGTATAAACTAAGCATCTCGGTAATTGGATTTTTCTCAAGTGCCTTTTGATTGCCCCAGAGCTTCCAGGCCGCAATTAAATTGCCAAATTGCGTGCCCCAATCGCCCAAATAATTCCAGCGGATAACCTTATACCCCAGGGCTTGATAAACATTGGCCAGAGCATCGCCGATAATGGTCGAGCGCAGATGGCCGACATGCATGGGTTTGGCAATATTGGGCGCCGAATACTCTACAATTACCTTTTTATCTTTTCCTAGGTCATCCAGACCATAGTTGACATCCTGATAAATTTCTTCCAGTTGTTCCTGCAAAAATTCCATCTTTAAAAAGAAATTCACAAATCCCGGCGGAGCAACTTCAACTTTTTCAAAATATTCAGATTCGGAAAAGATCTTGGCCAGTTCACGGGCTATGTCAAGCGGATTTTTGCCTTCTTTCTTGGCAATAGCAAAAGCCAGGTTGACCGAATAATCACCCAGCTTTGGATCAGGCGTCGTAAGCACATCAAAAGCCACATCCGGATAATGTTCAGAAATAATTTCCTTAAAATTCATGATTTTATCTTAGCATCCTTGAGGGTGAATCGCCACAATTTATTCGCCCATTCTCCAGCATAATCTACCCCAATTCTCTTGCCTATTTTAATATCTACTGGACTAACCTGAACCTTACGATCCTCCACCCATAATTTTTTATTACCTGCCATTAATCCATTGAGAGTGCGGTCAATTTTCATCGTCTGACAGAGTTTGCCTGGACCACCTCCTCTAGATAAATTTATTGATCTAATAAGCACCGCTGCCGGATAGCCCGCCGGTTCAGTTACAAAATTTAAGCAGTGATATATTCCATAAATCAGATAAACATAGGTATAACCGGCTGGGCCAAACATAACTTTAGTACGATGGGTCAAGCCTTTTGAGGCATGGGAAGCCAGATCTTCCGGCCCGCAATAAGCTTCAGTTTCAGTAATCATGGCTGAAATGGTTTTATTCCCTATTCGCCGCACAAGAAATTTACCCAGTAAATCCCGAGCAACTTTGACAGTATCTCTGTTGAAAAAATCCTCACTAAGTCTCATAATAAAAAGAAATGAATCCCGTTAGAGATCGCGTTATACTAGGAATGAGATGTGTTATCAATAGTATAAAGTGTCTCAGCGGGAATCTCTAATGGGATGAATACTCACGAATATGACAAACTCGTTATCGAGTCGGTCAAAAAAGTATCCCCGGCAGTCGTAAGCATTGTTATATCAAAATATATGCCCCGAATGAAGGGCTTGGGACCCAATTCTTTTTTTAATCCCTTCCTGTTCGGCGACGTAGAAGATGGCGCTCGAGAGAAAACCAAAGTTGGCGGTGGTTCCGGCTTTTTTGTGCATGAAGACGGCATTATTCTGACCAATAAACATGTGGTATTTGACCCGGATGCGGAATACACCGTTATCACCAGTGATCAGGATGAGTTCCAAGCTGAAGTTTTGTCTCGCGATCCCATCAATGATATTGCCCTTATCCGAGTTAAAGCAAAGGGAGCTAAATCCATTTCACTTGGAGATTCCGCCAAGCTCGAATTGGGTCAAACCGTGGTTGCCATAGGCAATGCCCTGGGTATGTTCACGAATAGTGTTTCCAAGGGCATTATCTCGGGACTGGCGCGAAGTATCTCCGCTTCTTTGGGGACGGGTGAACATATGGAACGTCTGCGCGGGGTAATTCAAACCGATGTTGCCATAAATCAGGGTAATTCCGGCGGGCCGCTCATTAATCTGAACGGGGAAGCAATTGCCATTAACACAGCGGTTATCTTCGGCGCTCAAAATATCGGCTTTTCTATCCCCATCAACTGGGCAAAAGCAGATTTGAAAGATATTCTAGAGCATGGCCGTATCATCAAACCCTATGTCGGCCTGATGTACACCATGCTTACTAAAGAAGCTCAAAAGAAATATGACTTGCCGGTTGACCACGGCGCTCTGGTAATTAGAGATGTACTGCCAGATTCAGTAGCTGTTATGCCCGGATCGCCAGCAGATAAAGCTGGGATCAAGGAAAATGACATTATTGTTGCCGTCAACAACACTCACCTCACCGATAGCAAAGATTTTATGGATTGCATCCAGGAATTCAAAGTCGGAGATGAAGTGGAACTTACAGTCATGCGGGATAAAAAAGAAAAGAAATTAAAACTTACACTAACGGAGCGCAAGCAATAATAACAGAGTTCCCATTCGTGTTCGCCTGACGCGTATCCCTATGTGCTCACTCCGTTGCGCTCATAGGGTCCCTCGCTGGCGAAACGGGGAATCCCACTCCGCAAAAAATGGAATACGCCTCCAATCCCAAGGCTGGATATGATTATGAGATTCTTGAGACCGTTGAAGCAGGCATTATCCTTAAAGGTCATGAAGTTAAAGCCATTAAAACAGGAAAGGTTTCCATTCGTGGCGCCTATATAAAAATTATCAGCGGCAAGCCGATGCTGGTAGGCGCTACCATTTCACCCTACCAGGAAGCCAACACTCCGCCCGGTTATGATCCCCAAGCCAGCCGGATTTTGCTATTATCCAAAGCCGAAATCGATAAGCTTACCGGTCTTTCCGAATCAAAGGGTATGACCCTTATTCCGCTAAAACTGTACCCCAAAAATGGCAGAATCAAACTGCTTATCGGTATAGCCCGAGGAAAAAAGAAATATGACAAACGAGAAGCCATCAAGAAAAAAGATATCGCCCGGGCTCGCCAGCGCGGTATTGCTGAATAAACTAAATATGCTACCATATAGCCATAACATGTCTCGGATACACTGGACGTTAAAGCTGTTCGCCCTTATTACCCCCGATCTACATTCGGGAGTTTGTCCGAGTTCTCGTTAATCCTAAGAAGAATTCGAACCAGCCCCTGAATGGTTCGGGACTGGTTTTTTAGTTCCCTTTCGTAGCAAGCAAGGAGGATCGATGAACTACCTGTGGGCCATTTTTACCCAAGATGGCAATCGAAAGAGCGAAGCGATTCTCACCGAGCTAAACAAGCTCTCTGTGCCACCGGGTGGCATGATGTTGGTCACTCTCAATGGCAACGGCCAAGCCAACCCGCTTTTGGAGGAAATTCGCTCCAAGCGTGAGACTGCTTTCGCTCTGGTGGACTGGACGCCTCGACTGAGCCA
>DASPWL010000009.1:0-6060 GCA_035637795.1 Minisyncoccota bacterium
AAAGATTATTTTAAGAGCATATACGAAGGCAATAGCCGCAAGTACAATCAGAATAAATAAGCTTACATTCCGCCAGTAATCAAATAGAAATTGATAGCCCTCGCCAAAGAAATAGCCAGCTGAAAAAGTAACAAAAGCCCAGCCAACTGAACCAATAAAATTATAAAGGCTGAATTTTTTAGGATTATATTTGAGCGACCCGGCAAGCAATAGACTTACGATAGTAAATGTGAGGGTCATCTTTGTGAATATTATTGCCCGGCCAGTATGCTCTTCAAAATATTCCCTTACCCGCTCAAAAGCCCGCCGATACTTTGGTTTATGCCGCAACCAAAAGTCAATTGGCTTAGATCCGCCAAAGTAACCGACGCTGTACCACATATAGCCGTTTACCACATATCCCCCGATTAACACTATAATTGTAGGCAAAAACCTAAGTTGATTGATTGAAACGAGAAATCCAGCGAGGACCATTAAGTTTAAGCCTTCAAATGCGGAAGCTAGAAAAAAGAAAACATACTTATATTCAACGAGAAAGGGAAATTGAGCTTGAAGTGAATGAAGAAAAGCTTCCATTAAATGGCTGTTAAAGCTTTAATATCCTGTTCCAATGTAGTTTTTGAAGAGGCATTATAAATTGCCACGGCGGGATGATATAGAGGAACAACAGTAACCGGACCATATGAAGCTTGGATTTCAAATGTTTTTCCGTGCAATTGGCTAATGGGGCGTAATTCACTCCCTAAGCCAAATTTATTCATGATATAAGCCATTGAAAAACGGCCTAAAGTTGCAATAATTCTAGGTTGAATGATTTCAATTTGCCTATCCAGAAATGGAGCATAAAATTCAATTTCTTCTGGCTGAGGATCACGGTTAAATGGCGGGCGGTCTTTTACAATGTTTGTAATGTAAACATCATTTCTAGGAATGCCAATTGAAGCAAGTAATTGATCTAGTATCTTGCCTGCTGCCCCAACAAAAGGCCGGCCAGTAAGAGCTTCATTGCGTCCTGGAGCTTCCCCTACAAACATGATTTTTGCGTAATGATTTCCCTCACCTATAACCGGATATACTCGATTACTTATTCGCTCTTGATATAGAGGTGAATTCTCTAAGTGAAGGACTTCGTCGCGGATTTGGCGCAATAATTCAGTTCGATTATTAGCCTTTTCCATTTATGTTCCATGGTAGCCGATTTTTCTGGAATGCAAAAGAGGCGGCAAATCCAATCACAAGCCAAAAAATGAGCCTGCCTTGCTGCAAGGTCCAAAAAAAATGATCAAAAAATCCTATAAATAAGAAAGAAATCAATAAGATTCCTAGCCATAACTGCCCATGCCATTGATCTTCCAAAGAGTATCTAAAAGCTTTCAATAGAAGAAATATAAAAGTCAGTAAAGCAACCAAGCTCAAGATTCCTACTTCTGAATAGATAAGCAAATAAAGATTGTGGGCTGGCTGATAAAAAGATCGCTGATAACCCGGATCATGCGCCATTAACCAGGGTACGAAATTACCCAGGCCAATCCCCAGCCAGTTTATGTGCTGTGTTCCGGTTTTGAGTGCTTCTTTATCAAAATATATTCGCAATTGGACCGCTTCATCCTGGCCAGAAATCTTTACTCGATTCATTATGTCAGGCCAGCGCCATAATATAAAACCCAGCGATACAAAAAAAGTAAGGATTAATATCGTGAAAATTTTCTTGCGCTGTTGTCTTTGCCGCCAAATAATTCCGCAACCTGCGAGCATAGATACAACCCAAGCCAGTATAACAATTCGGGAAAAGGTAACAAAAAACCCAAGCAGAATTACAGAATAAGCAAGCAGTATCAAGCGTGATTCATTTTTTAAAAGCGATTTTTGAAAAAAATAGAAATATAAACCTAAAATTACTGCCAATAGGTATGCCGCTAGCACATTGGGATGAGGAGTTGTTCCGTATGCTCGAATAATTTTATGACCATATAAATTATAAAAAGCGGCAATGCCAGAATAATCAGATTTAATTACACTTTCTCCGGTTAGTTGCAGTCCTAAACTCGATTGCTTAATGAACTGAATAATAGCAATCAAACTCTGAAAAATTGCGCCAGCAATAATACTCCAAGCCGCCGGTTTAAAATGAAATCTTCGCCAGATGTAGTGCGATGCATAAAAATACAGCCCTATTAATTCAAACAGCTTAATAAACTGATAAATACCCAATTTAGGAACTGAAGCTGACCACAAGGATAGCCCGCTGAAAAATAAAAAAATAATCAGCAGATATTCAGCTTTAACAAAACGTATTTTTTGTTTCCAAAACCATAGCAAAAATAAAATTATGAGCAAGAGATCAGTGCCGTATAAAAATCCTGCTTTATACTCGTTAAAATACCAGTCAGTCTGAAATAAGATAACCCGAGTTTGCCACGGCAGAGAAAAAAGAAACAAATAAAATATAAAGTCTTCAATTTTCTTTACCATATAAAAGCATATATAATTCCTGCCGCAAAAACTAATGAAAGAAAATACAATAACCAAGCCGGAACCTGAAGGCTCATTTCAGGTATCCGATCTCCCTTATGTTTTGCCCGGACAAAGATAAATATAATCATGATTGCCTCAAGGCCGATTGCCACCGACCCAACCAAATTAATAATATCAATGAATGTCCGAAACCCGGCAAGGAACAGTACGAATGGAGGAATTGTGACTAACAACCATGTCCATTTTTTTGACAATCCGTAATCAAAATGAAACATGTCCGTCAAAGCTTTGCTTAGCATGAGATACGACGTAGAAATTGCAAGAATGCCAAAAAAAGAACCCAGAATAATTATAGGCATCCCTAAATATTCAAAAAGTCCAGCCAGCGCATCGGGTGAGGTAATGTCTCCGGAAACACCGACCACTGTGATGGCAAAGAGGAGATATAAAACTGACACTAAAATTACAGCCAAGGTTATAGCTGGTCGCAGATAATGTTCTTTATCTCCGAGAATTTGCCGCTGGATGGGAATCGATGTAATGCCGGCAAAAGCAAATAGTAAAACTCCGTAGGGCAAAAACCAAAATTCAGGAATAAAAGTAAGAAAATTGCCTATTTCAATTTTCTGTATTCCCAGACCAAAAATCAGAACAATAATAAGTATAAAAAGGCCAGTCATAAAAAATTCAATCCAAGCTGCAGTCCGAAATCGAAGCAACATAATGCCCGAAACTGCTATCCAGAAAAAAATACTGAATGTTTCCGGTCGGATATATGTAATTTGAGAAAAAATATTATTCAAAAATTCACCTGAAATAATAATATAAGCCAAGAGGGCACCGAAGATGCCAAGAGTACTGGTTATAAGCATTAACCGCTTACCAGTCAAACCCAAATACTTACCAGCATAACCTGTTAATTGATGAGGAGCATCTGTGCGAAGAATTACTTCGGTAAAAAGCAGATTTAAAAAGTAAGTAACTAAAGCAATAAAAATTAAAAAAGCCAGGCCGATAAAAAAACCTGCTTTAGCAAATACAAACGGAATGCCAAAAATCCCGACTCCGACCATGGTTCCAACTAAAACCGCCGTAGCATGGAGAAATCGTTTATCGCTCAACGGCAATCGCATTATCTCAATTATAACAGAAAAGGCGCCCGGTCAGAGCGCCTTTTCTGTTGAGATTAGCGAAGCGCTACCTTAAGCACGTCATCCATTGTTTTAGCATAGATAAACCTAATATCTTTTTTAATTTCTCTAGGTATTTCATCCAAATCTTTCTTATTCTCTATAGGGAGAATAACTGTTTTTACGCCGGCTCGATGAGCCGCAAGAATCTTTTCCTTAATGCCGCCGATTTCCAATATCTTTCCGCGCAAAGTTACTTCTCCTGTCATGGCTACTTCCTTGCGAACTGGAGCATTCAGAAACAATGATACCAGTGCTGTTGTGATTGCTGTGCCTGCTGAAGGACCGTCTTTTTTTACCGCTCCTGATGGCACATGAATATGAATGTCATAAGCGCCAAAATCTTCAGGAACTTTTTTAGCCAACCTTGCCCGAGTATAACTCAAACCTGCTTGAGCTGATTCTTTCATTACATCGCCTAACTGGCCAGTAAGGATAAGCCGTCCCTTGCCTGGCATTTTACTTACTTCAATCGAAAATACTTCCCCGCCAACCGGTGTCCAGGCCAAACCAGTCACTACACCTATTTCATCTCTTGTTTCTGCCAATTGATGGCTTATTTTTGCCGGACCCAGATATTTGTGCAACAGCTCTCTAGTAATAACCATCTGCCGATTTGAGGGAGATTCTACCAGTTTGCGAGTTATTTTCCTGATTACCGTAGCTAATTGTCGTTCTAAATCACGAACCCCTGCTTCTCGGGTATGATCCTGGATAATATGGAGAATCGATGTATCTTTGAAAGCAATGGCTCGCTTTCCCAATCCATGGTCCTTGATAAGCTTGGGAATAAGAAACTTTTCGGCAATCTTAGCTTTTTCATGTTCTGAATAACCAGGAAACTCAATCACTTCTAAGCGGTCGCGCAATGCCGGCGGAATGGTATCGAGAATATTAGCCGTAGCAATGAAAAGCACATCTGAAAGGTCAAAAGGAACTTCCAAATAATGGTCAGAAAAAGCATGATTCTGGGCCGGATCGAGGGCCTCTAATAATGCCGCTGAAGGGTCTCCCCGGAAATCCATGCCGATTTTATCAATCTCATCCAGCATAAAAACAGGGTTTTTGACCTTAGCCGTATGGATGCCCTGAACAATTCGTCCAGGTAAAGCGCCTACATAAGTGCGGCGATGACCCCGGATTTCCGCTTCATCCCGCATGCCTCCCAGAGAAACCCGGACAAACTTGCGGCCAAGAGCTCGAGCAATTGATTGGCCGATTGAAGTTTTTCCCACCCCAGGCGGGCCGACAAAACATAAAATCGGACCTTTAAGCCGGTCGACTTGCTTTTTAACAGCTAAGTACTCCAGGATACGCTCTTTGGCCTTATCCAAGCCATGGTGATCCTCATCAAGGATGCGAGCCGCTTCCTTTAAATCAATCTCACTGTCAGTTGTTTTGCTCCAGGGCAATTCAATAAGCCAATCTAAATATGTTCTCAAATAAGAAACTTCAGGGCTAAAAGCCGGCATTTTACTCAATCGATTGAGTTCTTTAAGCGCTTTAGTTTCGGTATCCTTGGGCATGCCAGATATAGCAATCTTTTTGCGCAATAATTCATATTCTTGTTGTTCATCCTTTACGCCCAATTCTTCTTCAATACTCTTAAGCTGCTCGCGTAAAAACATTTCTTTCTGCATCTTACCAATTTTCTTCTTGGTTTCTTTCACTAAATTCTTCTCGGCTTCAACAATATCGAGTTCGCGAGTCAGATAAAGATTCAATTGTTCTAGAGCCTCCTTGGCATGGAAAATTTCCAACATGCGCTGCTGGTCGCTCACTTCAAGATTCAAATTAGCTGTAACCAAGCTGACAATTTGTTCTGCATCCTTTAACTGCGACATCATATACACTACTTCGGGCAGGATAGCTGGAAAGGAGCGCATTTCCGAAATGCGCCGGAATTGATCCATGACTCTTCGCATGAGAACTCTTTCTTCAATATCATCATTGCTGCTTTCAAGAATTACCGGTTCGGCTTTTACCTTAAAGAAATCACCGCTCTCATCAATTTTTACAATTCTAGCTCGAGCAATGCCCTCAACATCAATTTTGGATGAACCGTCAGGCAAGCGAAAAACAGATATAACCCGGCCGACAGTTCCGACCTGAAATAAGTCATCCTGACCAATCTCATCTTCAATATTTTTCTGGGTGACAAATAAAATCAACTGGTCCCGCATCATAGCATCATTAAGTGCTTTTACTGATTTAGGCCGTTGGACAATTAACGGCATCACGATCTTGGGAAATAAAACTGTATTCTTAAGCGCTATGAGCGGTAATTCTTCGGGGATAATAGTGTTATGAACGTTTTGATGTGGCATAAGTGATATTTATTTATAGTTACTAAATAAGACGTTCAGGAAATAACCTTTCTATCTTAAGATAACAA
>DASPWL010000010.1:0-3914 GCA_035637795.1 Minisyncoccota bacterium
AATTCTCAATGCTTTCCCCCAAATTGAGCGCGATATTGAGGGACTGGAAGCGCTGTATGAGCGCTTTGAAGCAAATAATATCAACGTCATTGAATTGGGCCGAGTATTTGAAGACCGGGAAATCAAGGAAATGGATGAAAAGAAAAAGTATGATGTTGAAGCGGATGAAGTAGCTTCGGATTCTGTCCAAATGTATTTGAAAGAAATTGGCAAATATCCGCTTTTAAGCGCTGAAGAGGAAGTTGATCTGGCAAAGAAAATTGAGAAAAATGATGAGGCAGCGCGCCAAAAGTTAGCCTTATCTAATTTGCGACTGGTGGTTTCCATTGCCAAAAAATATGTGGGCCGTTCGCCTAATCTGACTTTGCTTGACCTTATCCAGGAGGGGAATATTGGCTTGTTTAAAGCCGTTGAAAAATTTGACTATAAAAAGGGCTATAAGTTTTCGACCTATGCTACTTGGTGGATTCGCCAGGCCATTACTAGAGCTTTGGCTGACCAAGCCCGAACGATTCGTATTCCGGTGCATATGGTGGAAACTATTAATAAATACCAGCAGGTAGTCCGCCGATTAGTTCAAGAACTGGGCCGCGACCCATTACCAGAAGAAGTGGCGTCGGAAATGAATATGGACGTGGATAAAATTAGGCATATTATCAAAATTTCCCAGGATACTATTTCATTAGAAACGCCGGTGGGCGATTCTAAAGGTGATGAGGACAGTTCGCTGGCCGATTTTATCTCGGATGAAGATTCTATTTCGCCATCAATGTCAGCGGCCCGGAAAATCCTTAAGACCTATATCAATGAAATTATCAGCGACTTGACCCCGCGGGAACAAAAAATTCTCGATATGCGTTTTGGCTTGTCGGATGGCGTGACTCACACTCTTGAAGAAGTAGGCAAGGTATTTTCGGTTACCCGCGAACGCATTCGGCAAATTGAGGCCAAAGCCTTGGAAAAGATCCGCCAACACCATAAAGTTGAAAAGTTGAAAGGATATTAATCATGAAACAGGAAAAAAAAATTGCGGATTTGGAAATGGAGATCGAGAGATTAAAAAAGGAAGTTTATTATGATGAATTGACCCAGATTTTTAATCGGCGTGGATTTCAGAAAGAAGCTGAACCAATCTTTAAAACCATTTCTTATACTAGAGAAGAAAAGAAACGCAGTGCCGATTCCCACGATTTCACGATCATGTTCATCGATATTGATGATTTTAAAAAAATCAATGATGTTTTCGGTCATCAAGTCGGAGATGAAGTGCTTCAAAAGGTGGCCAAAGTACTTACCAAGATAATGCGCTTAAATGATATTGTGGCCCGCTGGGGCGGCGAAGAATTTATTATTGGGTTAGTTAGAGTGGGATTAGCTACAGCTGATAGGATCGCTGAACGAATCCGAGAGGATATTAAAAAGATGGATATAGTATTTACCGGTAACGTAAAAGTGCCAGTTACTGCTAGCATTGGTGTTGTCGGATATTCTCATGAGAAGACGCTGGCGGATCTCATTGATCGGGCGGATAAAGCTATGTATCAAGCAAAACAGGAAGGTAAAAATCGAGTTATTCGTTTAGCTTGAGTTGAAATGTAGTTAAAAAAATGATAAAATAGCTTGATTATTAACAATTAAATATTCCGGGATAGCTCAATGGTAGAGCGGCTCCCTGTGGACACTTCGAGTTCTTTTATTGTGATAAAATTAAGACAATGAAAGATCGGAGAACCTATGCCGACAGAAGACAAGAGCTCATTAGGGCAGTAGCTAAAAGGAGACGAAAAATCAAGGAAATGGCCATTGCTTATAAGGGTGGCAAGTGTCAAATCTGTAATTATAACAGATATCAAGGTGCACTTGACCTTCATCATATTGATCCTATAACGAAAGAATTCGGAATCGCTGATAGGGGCCATAGTCGTTCATGGGAACGTGTTAAAAAAGAACTTGATAAATGTGTACTCGTTTGTGCTAATTGTCATCGAGAGCTCGAAGCCGGCATTACGCAGCTTCCTAGTGAAAACTAGGTTGAAACTCTTTGGGATAACGGTGAAGCCGTAAAGGTAATACCGTGGGAACCTTTTTCTTTGTTTGGGGCTTGCCCTGAGCGAAGTCGAAGGGCGCCGTAGAGACTAGATACCAAAGCACCTAAATCTTTTAGATAGGTGAAGATATAGTCCACCCCAATATGAAAATATTGGATTATGTGTAAGGAGATGGTTGCAGGTTCGAGTCCTGCTCCCGGAGCATCAGCAAATAAAAACACCTTCTCTATAAAAAGGCCTAAGTATGATTTATAAAAATTGGTTACAGACTGAATCTTTGAGTGTAAAAACTCTCGACTGTCCCCCCTTAAAAGAAAATATAAAAACAGATTGTTTGATTATTGGTGGAGGGATTACTGGATTACATGCGGCCTTAAGACTTATTGATTCTGGGAAAGAAGTTGTACTTCTTGAAAAGGATGTGTGTGGAAGTAGTTCTTCGGGGCAAAGCGCCGGTTTTTTGACTCCAGACAGCGAAGAAGATTTCCAAAAGCTGATTCAGCGCTATGGAGAAGAGAAAGCTAAAATAATTTATCATATTCCGTTAAAAGGGGTAAGCCTGATTGTCGACAATATAAATAAATACAATTTTAAATGCGATTTAAGAAAGCAGGATTCTCTTTATTTTTCGACCAAGTCATCTCATAATGCCGTGATTACCGAGGAGGCAGAAGCAAGAGAAGCCAATGGCTTTCCTTACCAACTTTTGAATCGGGCTCAACTAAAGAAGGTGCACCCAGGAAAGGGATATTTAAAAGGATTGCGATACCCAGGTTCCTACGGTATAAACTCCTTTGCCTACTGCCAGGAAATGAAAAACCTGCTTCTGAAAAAAGGAGTTAAGATTTATGAAGAGAGTGAAGTACATAAAATAGAAGGCAATACTGCCAATACGCATCTCGGCACTGTGACAGCAGAGGATATATTTATTTGTATAGATAAGATGAAAACAGAGTTTAATAAGGACTTTTCAAAAAAGTATTACCACATCCAAACCTACGTTGCCGTAAGCGAGCCCTTGAGTGATAAAGAGATGAAGGATATTTTCCCAGAAGGGGAACTGATGTGCTGGGATACTCGGTGGGATTATATACATTATCGTCCGATCACAGACAACAGGATCATCATTGGAGGTTCTTCTCCATGGACGGCCTACCTGCCGTATTATAAGTACTCACCAAAAGTCATATCTTCGTTTATAAAAAAACTAAGAAAATCATTTCCTACTATCGATGACGTCGAGTTTAATTATTATTGGGCAGGCATGCTTGATGTGACAAAGGATTTGGTACCAATTGTCGATTACGACAAAGGCAATAAAACCATCCAATACGCGATGGGGTGCGCTGGTTTGAACTGGGCTGCTTACTGCGGTGATTATATAGCGAGAAGGGTCATAGAGCCCGATAAAACGGAAGATTTATCAGAATTTTTAGAAGCGGATAGAAAGTTCTGGGTATCAAACAGCATACAGAATATACTTGGAAAAAGAATTTCCTTTTTCATAAATCACGTGTACGAATTATTAAGAAAATAAGTTCTCACGTCGTCCAGCTGGCAGAGGCGGATCCGCCGATTGGCGGACTGGCGCCGGAGCAAACTGTAATTTATTTTTATTGTGGTACAATAAAGCCTTGTTCTTTTAGCTCCTTAAACATAGAAAGCTTCTCTAGTAGTAGTTAGCGCTTTCCGGAAGCACGCCTTCACGTCAATAGAATAAAGGAGAAAGCTCATGAAACGAACAGTGATTTTGGGATTCCTTCTTACTACCGGATGCGGTAACCATCCGACCTCCATGACTCGGCCAACGACGGTAACCCCTCACGTTCCGGCATCGATGCCGGAAGTTCCGCAGTTCATGCTCGG
>DASPWL010000011.1:0-5358 GCA_035637795.1 Minisyncoccota bacterium
AAATAGGCGCAGATGGCTTTACCGGCAGTTAATAAGAAGCGAAATTAAAGTTATAACCGTTTCAAATGGATTAAAAGAAGCATTTATTCATTTTGGATTTAAAGACCGGGATGTTTTTGTTGCCCCGGACGGAGTCGATATGCGGTTATTTTCTGAACATCTTGACATTGCTGCTGCCAGGCAAAAGCTTTCCTTGATTCAGAAAATTCCCATCATCGGCTATGTGGGCCAGCTGAAAACATTAGGGATGGAGAAGGGAATTCAGGAACTTTTTGATGCTTTTGAATATGTTGTGGATCAGTATCCCCAGGCATTATTGCTTCTTGTCGGCGGTTCCCAAGCTGACATAGCTCATTATCAAAAAGTAATTTCGCCTAAAATAAAAAATTCCGTGTCCTTTGCCGGCTATCAAGAGCCATGGCGGGTTCCTTTATATCTTTGGGCCTGCGACGTGCTGGTAATGCCCTATCCCAACGAGCCTCATTATGCGATTTACATGTCGCCCCTAAAACTTTTCGAATATATGGCGTCAGGCCGGCCGGTTGTGGCTTCAGATTTGCCATCTGTGCGCGAAGTACTTAATTCTAACAATGCAATATTAGTGATGCCCAATGATGCTCGTGATCTGGCCAATGGGATTCAGCAGATTTTAAGTAAATCTGATCCGGGTCTTAGATTAGCCAACCAAGCTCAAAGTGATGTTGTTAGATATTCGTGGGATCAAAGGGCAAAAAATATTATAAAATTCATCCATGAAAATTAGAAAATCATCTAGTGTTTTGGCCTCGGATATGGTATCTTATCCCGAAATGAATTTGTCAGTTATCATCCCGGCATATAATGAAGAAAATGCCATTAGTTCCGTAATAGAAGGCCTGCAAAAATTTCTTGCTTCCATACCCAATCTTACCCATGAGATTATAGTAATTGACGACGGCTCTGCTGACGGGACTAGAGAAGTTTTGGATGTAATTCCCAATATTAAAGTTGTGCGGCATCATTTTAACAAAGGTTACGGTGCGGCTATAAAAACCGGTATTGAGCAGGCATCCCATAACTGGCTCCTCTTATTTGATGCTGATGGCCAAGCTCGCTCTGAAGAAATACCAAAACTTTTAGTTCATGCCGATGATTATTCGATGGTGGTAGGTGCCCGAATCAAAAAATATTCACCCTGGATTCGGACTCCGGGTAGGGCGTTGCTGCATTTTCTAGCTAATTATCTGGCTTCTCAAAAAATACCTGACATCAATTCCGGATTTAGGTTAGTTAAAAAAGAATCTGTAAGGCAGTTCTGGCACCTTTTGCCCAGCACCTATTCGCTCTCGACAACCATTACACTTGCTTTTATTCAATCAGGACTTGAAATCAAATATGTGCCTATTCATATTAATCCACGTACTGGAGGCAATAGCGGGGTTCGACCTCGACATGCATTGCAAATGTTCTTTTTGATTTTGAGGACGATTACGCTTTTTTCACCCCTGCGCGTCTTTATGCCTGTTGCGCTTGGATTGTTTTCCCTAGCTTCAATTTCTTTAACCTATGATATTATTCACATCCATATTACAAACTCAACAGTCCTCCTCTTTATTACGTCTGTTATTATTTTTCTTTTCGGAATTCTTGCAGATCAGCTTTCAACAATCCGCCGCGAGATGAAACCATAATTATGATTGAAGGACTTATTATCAAAAAAGTTATACGACATGCTGATGAGCGGGGATTTTTCTCTGAAATTGTAAAATCTGGCGAGGATGCCTTTAAAGATATTCAGCAAGTGAGCTATTCAGAGACAAAACCGGGTATCATCAAAGCATTCCATATTCATGATTATTGGGAAGTGTGGTGCATTATTAAAGGTCGGGCGCAGGTAGTATTAGCCGATCTCCGTAAAAACTCTCCTACTAAAGGGCAAACCGAAGTCATGCGCTGTAGCGAGGATGAATTGACGACCATTGCCATCCCGCCAAACGTGGCCCACGGATATCGGCCATTCGGTAAAACGCCGATGGGGATTATCTATCTGGCAGCGCGAGCGTATGATCCGTCCAAGCCGGCGATTGAGTCCCTGCCGCACGATACGCCCTTGATCAATTTCAATTGGAATGCAAAATGAAAGTTCTTTTCATAACCCAATTTTCTAAAATCGGTGGTACAAGTCGGATCCATGCCTTGCAGTTCCTGCCATTTCTAAAACAAGCGGGTTTTGACTGCCGGGAGATTCATATTTATCCGGATAGTTTCTTTAAAATCCAGATGGGAGTCACCCCGACTATCCCGTTGAGAAAGAATATTAATTTAGTTTTTTACTTGGGTATCGGACTCTTTAAAAAGATTGGCCTAACCCTAAGGGCGCAGGCCTGCGACCTTATTTTTATTCAGAGAGAGACTTTTCCTAAATCGCTTTATTGGTTATTGCAGAAGATCAATCCTCATATTGTTTATCAAATCGAAGATCCCATTTATGAGGTGAACCCCTATCGGGAAGGAAGTTTTTTTCATAGATTGATTCTTCGTTACCAAGCGGCTCTCTGTAAGAACATGATGAAAGGCGCCGCGGCGGTAATAGTAGAAAACAAAGACTTGGCTCAAGAAGCCCAAAAATACAACAAAAAAATTTACACCATTACCGCACCATTGGACTCAGATTATTGGAAACCGGGGCCTGAAAGAACAGGTGATACGATTACGCTTGGCTGGATGGGTAGTCCATCTACAACCCCATTTTTAAAAACAGTTGAATCTGTTCTTTCCGCCATCGGCAGGAAATATCCCAATGTTCAACTAAAAATAGTCGGGGCATCTTCTGATTTTTTTGTACCGGATATTAAATTGATTAAAAAAGATTGGAGTTTGGAACAGGAATTAACTGATATGCAGTCTTTTGATATTGGCTTGATGCCGATGATTATTGCACCTTTTACCAAGGGACACTTGGGCGGCAAAATCATTTTCTATATGCTGGCGGGAATTCCATTTGTGGCCACTGATTGTGAAATTAATAGAACAGTTATAACCGACGGCGTGCAGGGTTTTTTAGTATCTTCTCACGAAGAATGGATTCAACGATTAATTCTTTTAATTAAAGATGAAGCATTGCGCCAGAAACTTGGAGCGAACGGCCGGCAGTATGCAAACGAACATTTTTCTTTGCAAAAACAGATACCGATTATGATAAAAGCGCTTTTGAGCGCGGCAAATATTAATACATCAAAGAGTGACACAGAGTTTTTTTTCTGATATGGTGGCAATGTTTTTATGAAGAAAAAGTATTCAAAAATTCTTATTACTGGCGGCCTTGGCCATATTGGGGCAAAATTGATTCGGCATCTTAATCCCTCCCTGACTGATAAGATATTTATTCTGGATAATCTTGAAAGTCGCCGATTCCCTTCTTTATACGGACTTCCGCGGACATTTACTTATCAGTTAATTCGCGATGATATAGTTACCGGCGACATGGAGCGGTACCTTACCGGTGTCCCGGTGGTTATCCATTTGGCGGCAATTACGGATGCCGAAGGAAGTTTTAAGATTGCTCAACAAGTGGAAGCAGTGAATTTCAAGGGTCTGCAGCGTGTAGCTGATGCTTGTCTGAAAACTGGCACTAAACTACTTTTTCCCTCAACAACGAGCGTGTATGGTAGCCAAGATGTGCGTGTCGATGAAACTTGCGCTGAGTTGAAGCCTCAAAGTCCGTATGCGGAGACAAAACTTTCCAGTGAACACTACCTTAGGAGTTTAAAAGAAAAAGGACTTAAATTTGTAATCTGTCGATTTGGAACGATTTTTGGTTTTTCAATCGGTATGCGCTTTGATACGGCCGTTAATCGGTTCACTTGGCAAGCAGCTCATGGACAGCCGTTAACAGTTTGGAAAACTGCCTGGAAACAGCGGCGGCCATATTTATATTTAGGTGATTGTATAGCAGCAATCAATTTTGTCTTAAGGAATGATATTTTTGATGGAGAAATCTATAATGTGCTTACGAAGAATTTTACGGTTGAAGATGTCGTAAAGTCGATCAAAAAGTACTATCCGAAGACCAAAGTTAATTTTGTCGATTCTGTCATGATGAACCAGCTGTCTTATGATGTTGACGACAGTAAATTCCGCCGGCTCGGCTTCAAGCCAGCCGGAAAATTGTATGACGGGATTCGAGAAACAGTTGCTCAATTTGCTGGCTTTCGCACTATTATAAAGCCGGCAAAAGAAAAATATGAATGGGAAAAGTAAAATGTTAGAACAGAAAAAACGCGCATTTTGGGATGAGCGAGCAGCTGGAGATAATCCTGGTAGCAATGATTTTACTCTTAAGCGTCTGGAAATGAAGCTTATCTTAGAACGAATCCCAAAGAGTTCTCGTATACTTGAGGTAGGTTCGGGTGCTGGTGAAGCGCTTGTTGCGCTTGCGAAGGAAAAAAACTGTACGGGAGTTGGAATTGATTTTTCGGAAGCAATGGTAAGGCGTGCCCGTGTGTACGCAAAAAAGAACCGTTGCGATAAAAAAGTTCGTTTTGAAGTAGGGAAAACTCCCGACTTACCAAGTCATCTTGGAACTTTCGATTTTGTTTTGACTGAACGATGCCTCGTAAACCTTAATAGCCGTGACGCTCAAAAGAAAGCTTTTATTGAACTCATGTCACATTTGAAATCTGGAGGTCAGTACTTAATGATTGAAGATTTCCAAGATGGTTTAGATAATACCAATGCATTTAGAAAGATGCTTAAGCTCTATAGGATTGATCCGCCATGGCATAATATTTTTCTGACCCAGAAGCAAATCGATAGCTGGGAAAGCTCATCACATATTCTGAAAGAGGTAATCCCTTTTTCGAGCACGTACTATTTTTTGAGTCGCGTCGTGTATGCCGGACTTGAACGCGATGTGCGTAAACTGAAATATGATTCGGAAATTAACCTTCTCTCCTGTAAACTCGCTCCAGTTGGCGATTTCGGTGCTACCAAAGCATGGCTTTGGAAGCGAAAGTAAGCCCTTGCTAGGTTGCTATTTTTATTGTACTCTATGAAGGTCATTTCGGCTTCTTGTTCTTTTTATTAGGGAGGGGACGTGGTACAGAGAGTGTGGGAACTGTTTCCAGAGCTTGCTCGAACCGTGCGCAAAGCGCATGAGGATGTTGGCCTGATATCAGGAGGACACGATTTCCACCATGCTCTTCGTGTCGGCCAGATGGCAATCCTCGTGGCCTGGGAAGAAAGTCAGCGGATGGCCAAGCTTGCCGGTGCGGCCGGGCTTTGCCACAATGCGGACAGGATTCTGGAAAGACAGCGTGAACTGAAGTCCAGTAATGTCTCATCGATTGACGAGGAAAGCGTGAGAGCTCTCACCAGAAT
>DASPWL010000012.1:0-3750 GCA_035637795.1 Minisyncoccota bacterium
GGCTTAAAGCAGCTCAGGAAAAGGTTAATGAATGCAATGGCAAACGGGCCCCTGAACATAATATTGTAGTTCTTGACACAGCGGAGGGACATGTACGATTAGTGGGGCAAGGGCCTATAATAAAGGCTATTAAGGGAGATACATCTTATGGAATTCTCTTCATCGTTCTGCCACCCCAAACAGGTGCCTTTAATTCAAGGATCAGTTGGAATGCAGACCTCAAACAAAATCGTTTTGCTTCTATTCAAATAAAATTTGAGAACGGTAATTCCGTGAACGCGAAAATTATTCTGACGGGAGAAAATAAGCCACAAAAACCTTTGGTATTTCTGGGCGTATTCGATCGGGATGACAAGATGATGCTGCTTGAAAACAATGTGGAGAAAATAAATATTTCTTCAGGCAAAGCCAGCTATGAATATGTTATAAAAGATAACTATACAGATAAAATAAAAGTTTTGTTAAGTGGAGCAGTTTCTCACTAAAACGTAGATACTTTCTTTCGGAATGTTATGCTCTTTTAGTGATGTCAACCTGAAAACTTCTTAAGAGCCAGACAAGGGGGGCAGGTCTAACCCCATAAGGATTATGCGTTACTATTTGATTTATATCTCTCAATCCAAATTTTAAAGATCATGAAAACCAAAACTGCAATTCTCTTATTGATGGTGATAAGCAATAATTGCTTTAACTTATCAGGACAAACGCTGGATCGGAATATTTACACCACGAACGGACCGGTGTATGCGACTATTCAAAGCGGCGATACGCTTTATGTTGGCGGTAATTTTACACAAATGGGTTATGGAACAAAACTTCTCGCTCGCTATGAACATGGCAGTTCTAAACCAGATTTTAATTTCGTCGAACTAGATCGAAATACTAGTCTGTATGCTATTGAGCCTGACGGAAATGGAGGTTACTATCTCGGCGGCATAATCTTTAGTTATAAGGGCACACCATTAAATAATGGTAATAGTGTTGGTGTTATACATATCCTTTCTGATTATTCTCTTGATCCAACTTTTAGACCCACAGATTTGAGTGATTTTTATATACAATGCTTAAAAAAACACGGAAATCGCTTATATATTGGTGGGCACTTTTATACCGTAAATGGTGTAAATCATGAGAACATTGCAGCTTTGAATGCAACAACGGGCGCCGTAATTAATTGGCATCCTGATGAGCCCTATGGAGATATAGATAAAATTGAAGTTTCCGATTCTCTTGTTTTTATTCATGGCGGTTTCTTTACTGTTGGTTCTCATAACGCGTACAATTTTGCTCCTTTGAGAGTATCTGATGGAAAGTATGCGAGGTATTTCACAGCAAATGAAGTCACGGGCATGGCAATTAAAAATAAAAAGCTTTTCCTGGGAGGCAATTTTACCAGCATCGGTTTCAAAGCAGAGGGATTAGCAAAGGTTAATATTGTTACAGCACACGTGAACACTAACTTTCCAGAAACAAATGGCTCTGTTAATGCTATTTTACCTGATGGAAATGGGGGATATTATATAGCGGGAGGATTTTCCCTCGTCGACACAATTGCAAGAATGGGTTTGGCGCATATACTTCCTAATGG
This sequence comes from Minisyncoccota bacterium, assembly GCA_035637795.1. Taxonomy (GTDB): domain Bacteria; phylum Patescibacteriota; class Minisyncoccia; order 2-02-FULL-40-12; family GWA2-44-9; genus DASPWL01. The sequence goes on from DASPWL010000012.1 coordinate 1,589, forward strand.
GAAAGTTGATCCTGACTTCAACGTTGAGGTAAATGAAGGCGGACTTTCATGCCTTGCAACTGATGGGGTCAATTTATACCTCGGCGGACGGTTTTCTGGTATCAACGGCGTTGCTCGCAGCAACGCAGCGGCAGTCGTGTTAGGCACGGGTACCCTTACACCCTGGAATCCACAACCAAATGACTGGGTTGGTACTATGGTCTACTCTAAGGGGAAGATATATATGGGAGGCAGTTTTAATAATGTAAAAGCTCAAACACGCTATTATGCAGCAGCAGTAACGGTTTCAAATGTCCTCACAGCTTGGAATCCCGAGCCAGATTTTTATGCACAAAAAATTATTTCAAATTCTACAGGTACATCTTTATTTATTGCAGGTGATTTTACATACGTAAAAGGGATACTTCACCGTGCCCTGGCTAAAGTCAACAGTACCAATGGCAATGTTGCGCCATGGAATCCTAACCCAGACGCCTCAATAAATGCGTTGGTACTAAGAGGAAGCAAACTGTTTATAGGTGGCTCGTTCTTAAATGTAAATGGAATCCCGAGGCAAAATCTTGCAGAAATAGATACAGCTTCCAATGGCCCGACGGCTTTCAGAGCAGATGTTAATAATATTGTTAACACTCTTATAATTGACAAAGGGAAATTGTATATAGGCGGCACCTTCACTCAAATACAAAACGTGACTCAAAAGAATTGTGCCCGTATTGATCTGACTACGAAAATTTTGGATGCATGGAGTCCAGAACCAGATAGCTATGTATGGGCATTGGCTCCAGGAGAAAATGGTGTTGTCATTGGAGGAGGCTTCAGGCAAGTAAATGATAGAAGTAGAAATTATATCGGTGTAATTGATTTAACTACACATCGAATTACTTCGTTCAACCCCAGGGCTACAGCTTTCACAGCAAGCCAAATAAATGCGTTTGCTTTTTCTAATAAAGAATTGTTTGCAGGTGGGGTGCTCAGTTATGATAACGCGGATAATAGTAAACATTATGGAGGTATTATTGCTTTTGATTCAACAGGTTTTGTCACCCGTTATTTTGATTACTCACCGGACATCATGCCTGGGTATACTTCACTAAATGCATTGGCAGTAAGCAACAATAGATTATATGCCGGAGGCAATTTTGGTACTTTATATAATTCCAGCCAGAGCAATTACATAAATCGTTTTAATCTGGTATCATATAATTTAAGCAATAACCATCTTACTCCTGACTTATTTAATCCGAACAATCTAGTACATTCTCTACTCACTGATAATTCCGATCGCATTATTATAGCAGGCAACTTCGATCTTATGGGTTATGTAAACAGGATTAACCTCGCGGCTGTAAATCTTACGACGGGCAGGGCTATAAGTTGGTTTCCAATTCCTGCAGGTCAGATAAATGCCCTGGCGCTAAAAGACACTACATTATTTATTGGAGGATCTTTTACCGCAATTTATGATAGTAATTATGCGTCATTTGAAAACCGGCAATATCTCGCTGCTCTCAGCACCAGAACTGGTAAACCCACTGCATGGAACTCGGACGCAAATGGTTATATAAATACTCTTTCGTTTGCAAATTCCACATTATATGTTGGTGGATATTTTACTACCCTTAAAGGCCTTTCACGTAATTATGCTGCAGCAATAGGTGTCAAGGGAACCGGTCTTGTTAAGAGTTGGGCGCCAAATCCTAATGCTCCGGTACTAACCCTATTAGATGTGGGAACTGATGTATATATGGGTGGCTCTTTTACGACTGTAAAAGGTATGAAAAGAAATTACCTTGCCTTGGTCAATAACATTAACGGTAACCTGAATTGCTGGAATCCGAATCCTAACAGCCCCATTTACGCTCTTGACACAAATTCAACAACCTTGTATGTGGGAGGATTTTTTACAACTATATCAAGGCGTAAACGCCAGTCTGTGGCAGCTTATACAATGGCGACAAATGAACTAACAACGTTCAATCCGCAATTAAAAAATCAATACTCGAACTCACCATATTTGTATAGTCTTGCTATTTATGGCAAAACGCTCTTTATGGGATCTGATGGTTATTCGACTATGGATAGTATTAAAGGAACCGCCAGACATATACTCGGTGCGGCTGATACTATAAATGGCAGGGCAACTGGTTTTAATCCGCATCCTG
>DASPWL010000013.1:0-2936 GCA_035637795.1 Minisyncoccota bacterium
CTTTCCCGGTATGCCTTCGCCACCGTCAGGCCAAAGCTTGGAAATTCTTTTACGATAAAGCGTGTGGAGCGAATGATTCCATCTGAAGAAATAAAAATATTCGGGAAACCTTGCAATGCCAGGGAACTTAGCCGACCTACGGGATGAATTATTTTCCCATCTGGCTGAATTTCAGCCGTAAGAACCACCGGTGTTCGTGAGCGACTTATCGCCTGAATGAAGGCTGAATCCTCCTGTTGGTTGCCAGAAGATTCCTTAAAGTTTATATCAATGCCTATGGTGGCGGCTCCGGCGTTCGATAGCTCCGTGATGATGTTTCCATATACAGAAAGAGGGAGTGGCCATTGGCCAATCTTTATAATGGTAGGCTCATCTATTTCTACAATGAGTGTATGCGGCGGCGCGCTTCGTTGCGTATAGAGAGAATCAATAAAAGATTCTCTCAAATGCCTAAACCAGCCAACATACATCATAGTCATCAAAACGCCCGCCGAAATAAGAGCAGTGACAATAAAAGCTTTTCCCTGATGAAGTATCATTGAATTTTAAGAATGTTCTTGAGAGTTCGCTTTTTGTCTAACGTGTCGATAATGCTCACGTCATACGTTCCCTCTTTGAGTGAACCAGGATTTACTGATATTAAAGTGCTGGAGATGGTCGTGAATGAGACCGAAATGTCGGTTAAATATTCCTTTTATCTGTTTTGTATCACCGGTTGTAAAATGTTCGCCGCTAATGGTGAAGGACTGTCCAACTTTAATAGTTTTGGGCAATATGGCGATCAATTGGGTGTTGGAGCAGGAGTGGGCGTTGGAGTTTGTGAACTCGATGCTTGTGGCTGTCCATTACCTGGATTCCTTCGGAGGCGTTTGAGTAGTTTTTTTAACTCTTTGTTTAAGTTATTACTATCTTCGTTGCCGAGTTCAATGAGATTTTGGGTAAGGATACCTTGATTGATTTCCGCATCGGTAATAGAGGAAACCGGAATGGGCGTTCCGCTGATTATTGGAATTGATGTTCCTGACACAACTGCTTTTTCTCCACTTTCAACATTTGTATTTGTTCCGAATACTGTAGTACCTTGGGGATTCTTGGCGGCTACATTTACCGTGGAGCCAATGCCATATACGGTTGATGTTGAGTCCCGGTATTCAAGAGCAAAAATTGAATCGCGAACAGAGGCGACAATATTTCCCGTGTCGACTTCATAATAGTCATTTGTTCCAAGGATGTTTTGAATCTTGGACCAGATGCTTCCAAAGATGAGACTTAAGCGTGATTTGTTACCGTCGGCGGCGAGAGCAGCGATGACAACATCACTATCGCCCTCGATAGTGGTAATCGTTCCGTTGGGATAGAGAATCTTAGCCCGGCCGGAGGCTGATGTTTTTATCTCTGCGCCAACCCCGATACTCACGCTATCGGTAATGGTTATCCAGGCCGACTCGCTGGTGGCTTTCAGAAAAACGTTAGGGGATATTACGGCGACGGTAAATTCCCGGGTTATTTCGGAGGATTTAGTGGTAGTGTTTCGAGTAATGAAAAAGAACGAAAAGGCAGCTATTACGGCACAAAAAACAAGACCGATAAAGATTCGTTTCATATTTATCATATTCACTCAGTATATTAGTTCTGCACCCTTTTTTCAAGCTCATCCAGGTGAGAAATTTGTCCCGGGTTTCTTGTGTTGTATTTAAAGAAATGGGTACCCCGCAGGCTTTATTTATTGAGAATCCCCCTTTTTTAGATGGAGATAGCGAAGAATTTGGTCTCGATGCCTTTTATTTCTAAAAATATGAATTATTGTCGGTAATGCTGAAGTAACCACTATTAAAATAATAATTGGCCATAAGTAGCGGTCGATACTGGGAATAGTATTTCCGAGGTAGTACCCAAGCACCGGATTACCAATACCCCAAATAATACCGCCGAGAATATTATAAAAAAAGAAAGTAGAGTAATTCATCTGACCTACGCCTGCCATGATCGGAGCCAAGGTTCGGATTATTGGCATAAACCGAGCAAGCAAGATTGTCTTAGGCCCATGCTTTTCATAAAAAGCTTCAGCTCTCTGGATATGATCTTTGCTGAATAGAAGAGAATCTTCTTTATTAAAAATTCTATAGCCTACCCGTTTTCCGAAATAATAGCCTAAATTATCTCCGCTTACGGCAGCAATAAAAGTAATAATTACGAGGATAAGAATGTTGAGATACCCTTGAGAAGCAAGAAAACCAGCCGTGAATAGCAAACTGTCTCCTGGAAATATCAATCCAACCAAAAGGCCTGATTCTGAAAAAATAATCAAAAAGATGCCAATATATCCTACCGTGGTTATAAGACTGATAAGGTCAATGCCAAATACCATATAAAATTCTATTAAGCAGATACTAAATAAAAAGCGTAAGAATTATACCACAACCTAGAGAACCTTGCAATTTTTTAGTGATTACACATTGATGGAGTGATATTTTTATTGTATAGTATCTTGTTGTATGAAGACTGTCTATGTCGCAATGTCGGGCGGAGTCGATTCATCGGTTGCTGCTGCTTTGCTAAAAAAGCGGGGCTTTAAAGTTGTAGGAGTTTTTATGAAACCCTGGCAGGCTCCAGGCGTAAAATGCTTGTGGCAGAAAGACCGGGAAGATGCCATGAGGGTAGCATCTGTTTTAAAAATTCCTCTTTTGACTTGGAATTTTTCCAAGGAATATGAAAAAAGAGTGACTCGATACATGATCGATGCTTATAGAAAAGGCATTACACCCAATCCGGATGTAATATGCAATAAAGAAATAAAGTTTGGCTTATTTTTTGAACGAGCCATGCAAAAAGGAGCTGATTACATTGCCACCGGCCATTATGCCAGAATTACAAAGCTTAGCGGGGAACATATTCTGAAAGTAGCTAAAGATGGCAATAAGGATCAAACTTATTTT
>DASPWL010000014.1:0-3818 GCA_035637795.1 Minisyncoccota bacterium
GATTAGGCGAACGGCCCACATATTTTTTGGCAATAGAAACTACTAGCCGCAAATTAGACAAGGCTAACTTCTGGCGAGCCGCCTCATCATTTTTTTCAATTTTCTTTGCCAGGTCAACTTCCTCTTCAGCATTCAAAAGCGGATATTTGCCTATTTCTTTCAGATACATTTGGACGGAATCCGAAGCCACTTCATCCGCTTCAACATCATACTTCTTCTTTTCATCCATTTCCTTGATTTCTCGGTCTTCAAATACTCGGCCCGATTCAATGACATTAATATTATTTGCCTCAAAGCGCTCATACAGCGCTTCCAATCCCTCAATATCGCGCTCAATTTGGGGAAATGCATTAAGAATTTCAGCTTGAGTTACGAAACCCCGATTTTTTCCCTTTTCCATCAAACTCATGATGGCACTCTCACTAAGGGCGTGCTTTTTAGGTCGAGTCATTGCTTTCTTAGCTTGCTTTTTGGCTGCTTTAAATTTCCGGGGTTTCAATGCCGGTTTGCGTACCTTTATCTTTTTTATCTTTTTCAAAGCCATTTTTAAAAATTAGTTATATTACTGAAATTTCTGATAATTCGCTGGTAAGCAATGTAAATTGGCGCATGAGTTCGGAAAGCCGAGCTTGATCTTTTTGTTGTTCCGCAGATTTAATATCATATTCCAAGTGCATAAGCTGGGCATTAATATATTTTTTTCTTATCAAACTCAATAAGTTTTGAAATTCTAATTTTAATTCTTCATCACTAAAATCCTTCCACAATTCTTGCGATTTAATGTAGGCAAATTCCAATTTATATGAACCATCAGGTTGGATTTCTTTTAAAATCCGGTCAATTTTGGCATTATCATTAGAAAGAGTAACAATTTGACTGATAATGGGAGCAATTTGCGGATCAAGTGCCGTCTGAGGAATTGCCGAAAATTGGTTCTTTAGTAGAAGTGGATCTCTCAAGACCATGGACAAAAGCGTTTCGGATAAAATATCTACTGGCATACTCTGAACCGCCGGATTAACTTTAGTCAAAGCCGGACTGGGTTGGTACTCATAGGCATCTAGGTCATCTCTAAAAACTTTTAAATCTTCTTCAACATCAGGTTCTTTTACCCGTAAAAACGCAGCCAATTCAGCAATCCAATGCCTGCGCTCGACGCGGCTGGTAAGCCGTTTAATGAATGGTATGACGTTTGACAGTAATTGTTTCTTACTTTCCACTGAAGCATAATCATAGCCAATCTTAGAACGGTCAAAATAGAACTGGATAACCGGTTTAGCGATCGCGACAACATTACTCCAGCCAGAACCATGCTTGCGGACATAATCTGCCGGATCTTTGCATTCCGGATCGTTAAGTTCAACAACTTGGATGGAAAAATTCTGACTTAAAGCCAATCCGATGCCGCGCCTGGTGGCAATGGCCCCAGCTTGATCCGCATCGAAACAGAATTGGAGATTAGTCGTATAGCGTTGGAGCAACCGAAGATGATCAGTAGTCAAAGCTGTGCCGGAACTGGCAACAGTATTCTTTACTCCGGCCTGATAAGACATGATTGCATCCATATTTCCCTCTACCAGTACGCATCTGTCATTTTGTTTTATATTAGTTCGCGCTTTTTCAAGGCCATACAAGATACGGCCCTTGTCATAAATAAGCGTTTGGGGCGTATTTATGTATTTAGCGCCCACATTTTCCTCTACCTGACCAAATATTCTCCCAGAAAATCCGACAATTTGCCCGTTTAAATCAGCGATGGGGAAAGTAATCCGGGAACGAAAGCGGTCATAATGCCGGCCGTCCTTTTCAATTGCCAACCCGGCATTAGTTATTTCCTTATGGCTATAGCCGCAATCATCAAGAAACTTTCCCAATATATGCCAGTCATCCGGCGCAAAACCCAATCTAAATTCTTTGATTGTCTCGTCTGTTAAGCCCCGGTCTTTCAGATACGCCAGCGCTTTTTGGCCGGTTGAGCTCTGCCATAGCTGTTTTTCAAAAAACTTGCTGGCCGTATCGCATATTTCCAGTAATCGAGTTTTCTCATTTTTGAGTTTCGGGTCAAAGGTATCGAGTTGAATTCCAGCTTTCTGGGCTAAAATTCTAAGTGCCTCGGGAAATTCTACGCCTTCAATTTCTTTTACAAAACCAAAAACATCTCCGCCCTTGGAACAGCCGAAACAATGCCAGATCTGCCGCTCTGGAGAAATATAAAACGAAGGAGTCTTCTCGTTATGGAAAGGGCAACGAGCTTTAAAGTTAACTCCTGATTTTTGCGTCTTAATATACCCGCCAATCACATCTACGATATTGAGACGGGACTTAATTTGTTCGATGGTATCAAAACCCATGAAGATAAAGCGGGCAACTGACAAATTGAGACGGCCTTCGGCTGCGCTTAGGGCAGGCCTGACTGCGTGGGCAGGTGTTCAAGCGAACACCAAAGAAGCGATATAATCGCTTATGCATGCATTAATATTGTGAATACTATAGCATAAACCCAATAAATGTGAAGTGAATATCAATCTCGCATCGCCAAAAGTTTCTGTAGTACTTCATAAGCTTTCATAGCGCCGTTAATGGCCCGGTGCTGCTTCGGTTCTTCCTCTATGCCAAAATAGCGGCAAATGGCGCTCAAACGAATTTGATCAAGGCCTCGATTCCGCAACTTCCCCCAGGCAAACGACAATATATCTATCCGGTGATATTCCATCGTGTGTCTAATGCCGGTTTTTTTGAATGCCTTTTCCATAAATGCCCAGTCAAAAGTTATATTCCAGCCGGCAAATACCGCATTGAGAGTTTTTTGATTGTATTGAGCCATCGCATCATAAAGCGATGCCGCATCTTTCCAATCTTCTTCCTTATAGCCATTGACTGCCAAGGCATCTGGAGCGGCTGTTTCAATGTGTTCCGGCTTCACTTTAACATCGAGGGTATCAATAATTTCTAACGTATCTTGATTAATCACTACCAAGCCAATCTCGATAATTTCATGGATATCGGCATCCAACCCGGTCATTTCAAGATCAGTTATGGCCAGCGGCCGTTTAAAAAATGGGGTCTCTTTTTCAAGCATATTTCTCAAGACGCAGTGCTTTAGAAATCTGCGGCCAGTATCGTTGCACCAGCCACGCTCCAACAATTCCCACCACTGCCCCGCCCACAATATCGCTAAACCAGTGCACTCCGGCAAAAATTCGGGCAATACCCATTAATCCTGCTCCTAAAAATAGCCAGTTACCCAATCTTTTATTATAAAAATAAACCGCCGTCGCAAAGGCAAAAAAGAAAGCAGCATGGCCAGACGGAAAAGAATTAAAGTATTCGCTTAAATCAGTATGGATAAGAGGAGTTATTTGTAGATGTACAAAAGGGCGAGGCCGATGAATAAAAAACCGGATGGCGCTCGTCAAAACGAATCGAGAAAAGAGAGCCGCAATCACAGCCATGATCGCAGCACTCCGATTGAAGTATCGCCAAACAAAACTGATTACCAGCACGTATGCTACGAGGAGATATTGAAGATAATTGGCAAAAAAAATAGCCAGCACATCAAATAGCGTCCAGCGATGAGCTAGGTTTGTCAGAATATGGGTAATCGCAGTATCCACGAGAGCATTATAACACTTGGCGGTACTTTTTAGTTAAAAATGGTTTCCCCAACCTAATTCAAAACAGCCCCATCTTCCTCATCCTTGAGTATTGCCTCGCCCTTCACGAACCACGAAATACCGAAGGCAAGAATCGCGGCCGTTTCTAGCCAGAAGATCGGTTTGATCTTCCATACCGGCGAGTCGCTCGGCATAAAATGAACG
>DASPWL010000015.1:0-4006 GCA_035637795.1 Minisyncoccota bacterium
ATAACCATGATTGACATTAAGCAGTTTGTATCGGCTATCAAACAGATTGCCGAAGAAAAAGGAATTCCTGAAACCAGTGTTCTAGAGACCATAGAAGCGGCGCTAGCTGCTGCCTATAAGCGAGACTACGGCAAAAAGGGGCAGATTATTAAAGTTAAGCTCAATGCCGACTCTGGGACCATTGAAGTACTGCAAATTCACCATGTGGTTGAAGGGGTTGATGAGGAAGGATATATCACCGGTGCATTGCCCACAAAGGTTGCTGAGGAAAAACCGGATTTTCAAGATTTTGAAAGCCGCCGAAAAATATCCGAAGAAATAGAAACTGAGAGCGGAGAATTGAGGGTAAAATTTAATCCTGAAAAGCATGTCCTTTTCCAAGAGGCAAAAGAAAAGGATCCAAGTGTCAAAACAGGAGATGAGTTAGTTACTCATCTAGAGACTCATACTGAATTTGGCCGGATCGCGGCTCAAACTGCCAAGCAAGTGATCATTCAGCGTTTACGAGAATCTGAACGAGAAGCGGTTTTTTCGGAATTCAAGGATAAGGAAGGCCATATTATAAGTGGCATGGTTCAGCGGCGGGAGGGAGCATTAGTATTTATTGATCTCGGGAAGACGAATGGCTTATTGACACCGGCCGAGCAAATGCCCGGCGATAATTATCGCATCGGCCAGCGTTTCCGATGCATCATCTTAAGGGTTGAAGAAACTCCCCGAGGGCCGGTAATATTGTTATCCAGAGCTCACCCTAAACTAGTTGAAGAATTATTCCGGATTGAAGTGCCGGAGATTGATAGCGGCGTTGTGGAGATAAAGGGCATTGCCCGTGAAGCCGGTTCGCGAACAAAAATTGCCGTAGCTTCCAAAGAGGAAGGGGTTGATCCTATTGGATCCTTGGTAGGTCAGAAAGGAGTCCGAGTTCAAACTGTGATTAATGACCTGTCAGGAGAAAAAATTGATATTATTCTTTGGGATGAGAATATAAAAACCTATATTGCTAATGCGCTCTCACCGGCTAAGATTCTTAATGTGGATGTTGTCGATGAGGCCCAGAGAATTGCTCTGGCAGAAGTAGCTGACGATCAGTTTTCACTGGCTATAGGTCGCCGAGGACAAAATGTTCGTTTGGCAGCGAAATTAACCGGCTGGAAAATTGATGTGCGATCACCGAAGGAGAATCTCAGTTATAATGAAGCTGATACGGAAGTACCAAGTAAAACTTCGGAAGCAATTGAGACTCCGAGTATGTAGTTATGGAAACGAAAATTAAACCAATTGATAACTGGACTGACGAATTAGAAGTCTCACTTAACAAAAGTGATCTGGGGACCTATATCCAGAAAGTTGAAAAGGATCTTTCTGCTGAAATTGCAGTGGACGGGTTTCGTAAGGGCAAAGCACCGAAGGAATTAATGCAGCAGAAACTCGACCAGACTAAAGTACGAGAACTTGCTCTAGCGCGGGCTCTGGAATCCAGCTTAGCTACAGCAATTGCTGAACAAAAACTAGATGTTCGAAAAGTTACAGATTTAAAAATGGAAGAAAACAGTGCTCAGGCGCTTCGCTATAGCGTTAGACTTCATATATTCCCACAGGTTACACTGCCTAAGCTCACTTCGGTAACTGTAGAGCAGAAAGATATTTCTGTTAATGAAAAGGAAATAGAAGATACTCTAGAATCAGTCCGAAATTCGCGAGCTGTATTTCATGACAAAACAGGAGCCGCTGCTCAGGGGGATCGGGTAGAGGTTGATTTTCAGGTTTCTATAAATGGAAAGCCGCTGGAGGGTGGAGATTCAAAAAATCACCCGCTCATTATTGGCGGGCGGAATTTTATTCCCGGATTTGAAGACAAGTTAGTAGGTATGCATAGTAATGAAGAAAAAGAGTTTACTATTACTGCTCCGGATGACTATTTTCAAAAGGAATTAGTGGGGAAAAAACTTGATTTCAAGGTAAAAGTGCATAAGATTCAGAGCGTTGAATTACCTACGCTGAATAATGCTTTTATTCAAACTTTGGGCGCATTCAAAGATTTAAATCAATTAAGGGGCAACATTCGTGAAGGTCTTTATGAAGAGAAAAAAGATAAGGAACAACAGAGAATGCGTCTGGAAATTCTTGATGGCCTTATCAAGCAGATTAATATTAAGCTTCCGCCAGCCATGGTTCAGGAACAATTGGATATCATGGTCACTAACTTTGATGCTGATCTTCATAGGCGCGGACTTGAACTTAATATGTATTTAGCTCACCTAGGGAAGACACTAGATGATTTAAAAAAGGATTGGATTGCCGAAGCTGAAAGACAGGTGAAAATTAGCTTGATTATTCGGAAAGTGGCTAAAGATCAAAAAATTGCTATTTCAGCTGATGAAGTGGAACAAACTGTTTCTACCATGGTGCAATCACTTATAGCTCGAGGTGAAATGAATCCATCTGAAATGGATATAGAAGCACTTAAGACATCTGTTCGAGACCGGCTGGTAAATGAAAAGACTCTCGAATATATAGAAAAAATATGTGTTAAGTAATCTATTAAAGAAGTTTTCAACTTTTTTAATAGATTACTCCCGAGTATACTGAGAGCAAGGATTTTTTAATATGCTTCAATCTTTTAAATATTCTCATTTAGCTCTGCGAATAGGATTAGCTATCGTATTTTTCTGGTTCGGGATTGATAAATTTTTTCACCCTCAATATTGGGTAGATGCTTGGATGCCGCAGCAGTTGCTTTTATTAGTTAATAAAATCGCTTCTGGAAGTGACTTTATGTATATGATCGGCATCTTTGAGGTACTTGTTGGTGTAAGTTTGGTTAGTACTCTATTCATTCGATTCTTTACTATTGCCGGCGCTATTTTTCTTCTTAGTATTACTATTGTTCACGGTTTCAATGAAGTACTTATTCGTGACTTCGGCCTCATAGGGGGACTCTTGGCTCTTTTCTTCTGGCCCAGTCGCCACATCTCTTAACTTTCCGATTTTTGATTATGTGATATAGTATGACCGCCTTAGGGTGGATTTTTATTTATGAAAAAAGAAATTTATCTCGATAATGCGGCGGCTACACCGATTGATTCTCGAGTCCAAAAAGAAATTATCCGAGGAATGAATATTTATGGAAATTCTTCCTCTTATAATGATACTGGGCGTAAAGCAGCTGCCGAACTGGAGAAAGCTCGCAAACAGACAGCCAGATTTTTAGGCGCTCGGCCACAGGAAATTATTTTTACCAGTTCAGGTTCTGAAGCCAATTCATTGGCAATTTTTGGCTTAGCTAAAGGAACAAAGGGATATCGGCATATTCTCATCAGTCCCATCGAGCACATGTCAGTTATAGAGCCAGTGGTAACGTTGGTTAAGGATGGATTTCATCTTGAATTCTTGCCGGTTGATTATCAAGGCACAGTTTTACTTGATCGAATTGAGAAGCTAATAAGGCCGGATACGCTTTTAGTCTCGGTTATGTATGCCAATAATGAGATTGGCACGATTGATCCGATTCAGAAAATTGCCAAAATTATTCAAACCTTTCGCCATAAACATAATCTTGATTATCCATTGCTGCACGTAGATGCTTGCCAGGCCGTAGAATTTCTAAATATGAATGTGCGCCAGCTTGGCGTTGACCTATTTACTATAAACGGCTCTAAGATCTATGGTCCGCGGGGGGTAGGTGTATTGTATGTTCGACGAGAAATCAAGCTGTTACCAATTATCTTAGGCGGTGGGCAAGAGAACAGTCTTCGGGCTGGAACAGAAAATCTGCCGGCTATTTTGGGAATGAGCAAGGCCCTGACCCTAATTTCTAAAAAGGAGAATAAACGGCTGGCAAAATTGCGTGATTATTTTTTTCAGCAGTTGAGAAAGGTTTTGCCTCAAGCCAGAATAAATGGAGCGGAAGGCTTGCATCGTTTGCCCAACAATATCAATATATCTATTCCTCATTTGGATAGTGAGAATCTGCTCTTGGAATTGGATAAATATGGCATTCGAGCAG
>DASPWL010000016.1:0-6909 GCA_035637795.1 Minisyncoccota bacterium
CACTAAATGGGTTCTAAGTTTATCGATATCTTCTAGAACAACTCCGCACCCACGCACCACTGCCGTCAGAGGATCATCTACAATCTTAACATTCAATCTCGTAGCATGGGTTATCATTTGATCAAGTCCCCGCAATAATGCGCCACCACCAGACAAATATACTTGCCGATTCACAAGATCAGCCGTTAATTCTGGCGGCGTATCCTCAATCGTATTCTTTATGGCAGCAATAATAGATTTAATTGACCGATCCATTGCTTCTCGCATTTCTTCAGATGTAACCGCAATTTCTTTGGGCAAGCCGGATACTAAATCACGGCCGCGAACTTTTCCTTCCAACTCCTCGTCCATAGGGTAAGCCGAACCAAGCATCATTTTTAAATTTTCAGCAGTTGCCTCGCCAATAAGTAAATTCCGTTCCTCCCGCAAATAACGAGTAATGTCTTCATTCAATTTATCTCCTGCCACCCGAAGAGAGGCTGCCGCAATCAATCCGCCCATAGAAATAACTGCTACTTCTGTTGTCCCACCGCCCATGTCAACGATAACATTGGCGACGGCATCATGGATGGGCAACCGGGCCCCGATAGCCGCTGCCATTGGTTCTTCAATTAAATATACTTCTCTTGCCCCGGCATTATAGGTTGCATCTTCAACTGCCCGCTTCTCCACTTCTGTTACTCCTGAAGGAATGCCTATAACTACTCGAGGACGCGGGAAAAGCGAGAATCCGCCTTCCCTATGAACCTTATCAATAAAAAACTTGAGCATCTGTTCGGTAACTTCAAAATCAGAAACTACACCCGAGACTAACGGCCGAGAAACTTGAATATATCCTGGAGTGCGGCCGACCATTCGCCGAGCTTCTACCCCCATAGCGAGAATTTTGCCTGTCTTTTGATTTACCGCAACAATTGAGGGCTCGTTGATGACAATTCCTTTACCTCGCACGTATACCAGAGTATTTGCCGTGCCTAAATCAATACCTAGATCTTTTGACCAAAATCCAAAAACTCGGTTGAGTGCATTCGGCATGATGAAAGGGTATCAGAATACCCGTCCACAAGCAAAATAATCGCTCGCATTTTGCATTGGCGACCCTTGCCATATTGATTAATACATTAATGAACCCCAGCCTATCCGAGTGTCGCCAATGCAAAACCCTCGCTCCTTGTCCTAGATGAGAAACGAAAATTAAAATTATTTCAACTCCTTAAGAAGATTACTCATCTCAACAGTCCTTTCCTGAGATTCTTCGCGTCTCTTAAATTCTATTTGATTTTTTGGAGTTTTAGGACCAATAACAAGTCGAATCGGACAACCAATCAGATCGGCATCGGCAAACTTCTCGCCGGCAGTCTGATCATCACGATCATCATATATGATCTCTATGTCATCGCTTTGCAGTTTTTCATAAACCAAATCGGAATCGGTTTTTCGGTCAAGATCAATGAGATGTACCTTAAAAGGCGCCAATGATTCTGGCCAGATAATTCCCTTGGAATCACTGTGAAGTTCTACCACAGTTGCCATTAGCCGGCTGATACCCACGCCATACGCCCCGGACAAGACCGGTTTTTTAGATCCATCTTCATCGGTAAAGTAGAGTCCTAGTTTTTCCGAATATTTAGGACCGTATTTAAAAATATTACCTACTTCAATGGCTCTTTCTTCAGAAATATTTTCACTGCACTTTGGACAAGGATCACCAGCTTTAAGTTTAGAAATTTCTTTGTTTTCAGAATACTCACATTTTCTACATACAAAAATAATATCTTCTCCTACTTCAGAGATGACTTGGAATTCGTGAGTAAAATCTTCAGTGAAAATACCTCCGCCTGCAAGTGTGTAGAAAGATTTAAGTCCGGAACGTTTGAAGATATTAAAATATGAATCTTTCACCTTTCCGTAATAAGCTTCTAGATCATCGGCTGAGGTATGAAAACTATAGAGATCCTTCATCAAAAATTCCCGGCCGCGCAAAAGTCCTGACTTAGCCCGAGGTTCATTGCGAAATTTTGTTTGAATTTGATAAGCAGCAAAGGGAAGATCTTTGTAGGAATTTGTATACTTGGCAGCAATCGCCGTTAAAACTTCCTCATGAGACCAACCTAAAACAAAATTGGCTTCTTTATCTTCCTTTCCTTTAACAAAGAAACCGACATCCAAATTCCAACGTCCAGTTGGCTCCATATATTTCTTTTCCACCAATGTAGGCATGATTATCTCTTGACCACCGATATTATTAATTTCTTCTCGAACAATCTTTTTAATTTTTTCCAAAACTCTCAAACCCAAAGGAAGAAAACTATAAATCCCGGCAGAATTTTTAAATATAAAACCGCCCCGGATTAACAATTGGGCATTAACAGCAACTTCATCAGCTGGCACTTCGCGCAGAGTCTTTGTAAAAAGATGCGAAAATCTCATATTATAAAAATCTACTAATATCTTTGACAGTAATATAGAGCATCAATGCCATGAGTAAAACGAATCCAATTGTATTCATCCAAGCTTCTGCCCGTTTAGGCAGAGGTGAGCCTTTTATTTTTTCTATAATGAGGAAAAGCATTCGCCCGCCATCAAGAGCAGGAAAAGGGATGGTATTTAAAACCGCTAAATTTATTGAAATCATTGCTATGAATTGAATAAAATAATTCAGACCAACACGGGCGGCTTGGCCAGTCATAGTGGCAATACCAATAGGGCCAGAAACATCAGCAATAAGCTTGCCCTTTGTTAGAAGCGTCTTTAATAGCAACCAATATCCTTGAGCTGTATTAAAGGTCAGGGTTCCGGCATCTTGAAGACCTCGCCAGAGCGATTCATGCCAAGGATATGAGACTATGCCGGTAAATGCGAGGGAAACACCCAAAGGACCTTGACCAGGTGGCGGATTTGCTCTTACTTGGATTTCTTTTTCTAAAATTCCGCTACCGCGCCGAATTAATATTATAATTTTTTGGCCGCTGTGTTGAACGACATAATTCTGGACTTCTGGCACAGAACTTACATCAATTACCGTTCCATTTTGTTTAAAGCCCTTAATCGCATCGAGAACTTCCAAACCGGCAGTTTCAGCCGGACTTCCTTTGCTGACTTGAATAATCTGGACTTCTTTATCCTTGGCTTGACTAAGGTTTTGGTCTGTTAAACCAACCCGCAACCCAAGAAAGTTACCGGCAATAAGCAATAAGGCAGCAAATAGCACATTAACGACAACTCCGGCAGCCACAACTGAAAATCGGGCACCGATTGATTTTGAGCCAAAGCTTCGTGGCTCCAAACGATGTTCCCCGTCCTCACCATAAATTTTCACAAATCCACCGAAAGGAATAGCATTAATGGAATAAACAGTTTCTCCTTTGTGAATGCCCCATAAACGCGGTGGGAAACCAAAACCAAATTCTTCAACTTTCATGCCGGCCCGTTTAGCCAAAATAAAATGGCCCAATTCATGGACAAATACAAGCACACTGATAACGAAGATAAAAATTAGAAAGGTGATCATATAGTAAAGGTAATATTCAGATTCAGATCGATAGTTCTCGCTTCCAACGAGCGAGACTATCTACATTCTCGGTAAATTACCTAAAAGGACCTAGCTAATTTACCTGCGAAAGTTCTTCACTAGAATACTCCCTTTACTATACGCTCGGAAGGGGTGTAAACATTCGAGACACTCGGGTAGGCTGTGGGAACCTTAAGAAGAATTAAATATGGCGTGTGTCGAGAATGCTTACACCCCTTCAAGAGCTAAGGAGTTCCTGCTCTTTCTTTTTTGTTAATTCATCCAGTCTTTTATTCAGATCATTAATTATTTTCTGAAGATCATCTTTAGCGGCGCGAAGATCATCATCACGGCCTTTCTTTTCGCGGATTTCGCTTTGAACTTTTTTAAGTATTTCTTCACGAATTTGACGCATTCTAATCCTAACTTCTTCTATTTTCTGATGGAGCAGACGTATAAATTCTTTCCGGCGCTCTTCAGTTAAGGGGGGCAAATTTAAAATAATAGCTTGGCCAGTAGTTACCGGGCTTAAACCCAACTGACTCTCCCGAATTCCTTTTTCAATTGCTGGAATAGCTCCTTTATCCCAAGGTTGGATCATTATTACCCTGGGTTCAGGTATAGTAATAGTAGCAAGCTCTTTCACGTGAAGTCGCGAACCTAGATAATCTACAGCCAGATCCTCAACTAGAGATGAATTTGCTCGTCCAGTCCTGATGCCAGCCACTTCTGTTTTAGCAAAAGAAAACGCTCCCTCAAAGTCTTTTTTCCGCTGATTGATAATATCCCTATACATTTTGTCTTTCTATACTACCCTATCAATCAGCCAAATTCAACAGAAATTAAAGGCTTATGAGGAAATTTTCTAGTGCCAACCGGTGATTATATTGCGGCTGGGCTATGAGTTGATAAACATTCAAAAGTTTAGAAAGAGCAGCTCTAGTTTTTTGGGGATTTTTACCATAAGCCCTAATCCATCTAAGCCAAAGGTCTACATATTCAGGATATACGCCGTTATCATAAATCTTTTTTGCATAATGGAGCCGCTCAAATGTGCCTTGACGAACTACTTGCTTAAATTCTTCAATAATTTCTTTGACCCTTTCGAGTTTATGAGTTTCGAGTACTTCAACCAACCAGCCCAGGCGTCTACCAGCCATAGTGATTATAAATTCTCTATCGCCTTTAGAAAGTTTTTTATCAGACAGAAATTCATCTATATCTTTTAAAGCCGGGGGTGAAAATCTGATTTCCTGGCAACGCGATATGATTGTGGGCAGTAGCAGTCTTGGCTGGGAAGTAACTAATATGATAAGCGATCTAGGTAACGGTTCCTCGAGAACTTTTAGAAAGGCATTCTCGGCTTCATCAGTTAAACAATGGGCATCATCAACAATAACGCATTTATACGGCCCGGGAAGCGGTCGGAAAGAAAGAAATACTTTTAGTTCGCGGATATTATCAATATAAATTTTAGTTTCATCTTCTTCTTTTTTAGGAACTATGTACTTAAAATCAGCATCAGTCGGCAAGATATCGTCCCGGTGATTTGCCATAGTATAAAGATCCAGGGCAAATTTTTTCTTTCCAATCATTTCTGGGCCCGTAAATAGATAGGCATGGGTAAGACTTTCATTTTTCAGGATACGTTCAAAATATTTCTTTTCTTTTTCAAAACCAATAGCCGACCATGTATTCATTGGGTTAAAAGTGCCGATGCAATTACTGATACAGCATCAGGCGTAGCAAAGGATTTAATTTTTTGACTTATTTCAACTGAATTTTCAAGAGCCGACTGAATTTGATTCATAATAATATTAGGCGTCATATTTTCTCCCTCAACTATAATCCCGCCAAACCTAGAAAATTCTGCGGCATTTGACAACTGTTCACCCCTAGTAGCTTGAGCCAGCGGAATTACAATTGAAGGTTTGCCTAAAGTAGCAATTTCGAAGAGCGAACCAGCTCCAGCACGTGAAATTATGCAATCAGCAAGCGCATAGGCAAGAGCAAGTGTTTTAGTATCTAAAAAAGGATACCCACGATAATTTTTCCTTACGTAAGACCCATAAGCCTGATCTCCTTCAGTAATAATCCTATCCACTTCCTTGCGGACTGCCCCGAACTGGCTCTCTCCAGTCTGGTGAATTATTTGATAATCTTTTGCCAGAGAAACCAGAGAATTAATTATAATTTCATTGATTTGCTTGGCGCCCTGACTGCCGCCCAGAACTAAAATAGTTCGCTGTCCGTCACTGAAATTAAAGAATTGCAAAGCTTCGGCTTTTGAGCCAGATAACAATTCACTTCGTACCGGATTGCCAACAAAAATTGTTTTTTCTTTGGGAAAATACTTTTCCGCCGATCGAAAACCAATAAAAATAGCCCTGGCTAATTTTGCAATAATCCGATTAGCTAAGCCGGGCATCGAATCTGATTCATGGACATAGACAGGAATAAAATAAATTCTCCCTACAATTGCCGGCGCTACTGAATCGTATCCCCCTTTGCAAAAAATCACATCTGGCATAAACCAAAACAAATGCCAGAATGCCTGAATAAAACTAATCGGTATTTTTATCACATCTAGAATAATGCGAGGGTCAAAATACCGACGTAATCCGCCAGCCATAACCCGCTTGAAAGGAATTCCGCCTTCTTGAGCAACTTTATCAAGGAATCCGGATACGCCAAGAAACATCAATTCTAAATTTATATTATTTTTCTTGGCTTCGAATCGAAGCGCCTTAGCCACAGCCAGCAAAGGATAGGCATGACCTCCACTGCTTCCGCCAACTAAAAGAATCTTCTTTGTCATAAAAATATTGTATGTTTTTATAAGTTATCCCGCAATATAAAAATCCCGCCCTAGGCTTGCGGACGGGATTCATTAAGAGCGGTTGGGAGCAGGTTTTACTTGTCCACGAGAAACTCTGGCTTTCAAATCACGGAATATCAGAAGTACAAGAGTCGCGCCAAATAGCGAAAGAATTCCGCCCACAAGAAATACAGTCGCAAAGCCAGCTTTGTGGGCTATAATTCCCCCGATAGCCGCTGCCGAAGCTCCTGAAATACCAATTGATACTGATTCAAATGACCATTCTATATTTTCCTGCATCTTATCAATATGACGAGTAAAAATCGCAAACCAAGGAGGAACTGCCATGGCCAAACCTATGCCATATATAGCTTGGATGATATAGACATGCATGGCAGTACTAGCAAAGATATATAAAAAAGGCACCGCTGAAGATATAAGACTACCTATGACCAGTGAATAAAAATCATCGTATTCTCCATGATTTTTATCCAAAAAGCGGGCTACTGGAATTTGTAATCCAACTTTAAAAATTTGGGTAATGGCGGCTGCAAATCCAACAACTTCAACAGAACCGCCT
>DASPWL010000017.1:0-2302 GCA_035637795.1 Minisyncoccota bacterium
TGATGATACGGGAATGCTTAAGGAAGTGATCAGCCGCCGGCTCGCGCATAAGGAATGGTCTGATCCGGATCTGATTATTGTTGATGGTGGCAAAGGCCAGCTTAATGCCATAAAAACCATATTGGATAAATTCTCAATCACTGTTCCAGTCATCGGCCTTACAAAAAACGACCATCATTTTGGCGATCATATTTTTATTGGGCGCAAACTTCCAATTTCTCTTTCTAAACTGCCAACAAAAGCAAAAAATCTCATTTTAGCTGTTGATGCAGAAGCTCATAGATTTGCCATTAATTACTATCGAAAACTTCACGGACATTCATTGCGTTTTCGGGCATAAGGTGCTACTATAAAACCTGCTGATATGGTTGATATAGCCATAAGAATCCTCGGTAATTCAGTGGCTTTGTACGGCGCAGCCCTGGTAGTGCCAGGGTTTGTGATTAATGGTGGAATTCGGGAATATATCATAGCAGGAGTAGTGCTTGGACTTCTTAATCTGATTGTCAAACCGATTTTGAAAGCCATTTCCTTTCCTATTATCATTCTGACTCTCGGATTATTCAGTCTGGTTATCAATGGAGCTATGGTTTGGACCGTGGACTATCTATTCGACTTCATCACCATTCACAGCTTATGGGCATTGGCCTGGGGCACTATTTTAATAACCGTTATCAATGTGCTTCTTACCCATGCTGTTAAAGATTAATTTAATTTTATGGAGATTTATTTAACTTATGCCCAAATTGTGTTTGCCGTCCTGTTAATTGCAACAATTTTGCTGCAACAGCGAGGGACCGGCATTACCTCAATCTTGGGTGGCAGTTCACTTGAATATAGCACCAAACGCGGAGCAGAAAAAGCAATTTTTTATGCTACTATCGTTTTAGCTGTGCTTTTTATCGGAGCTTCGGTCGCAAGAGTCTTATTCTTCTAAAAAACGTGCCCAGCGCGGTTTTTCTTTTATTTTATGCGCAATAATGACAATCAATTGGATGATTTTTTTGGCCTTACCCCGGACAATGATAAAAGTCCGAAAAAAGAAAGTGTCCAAGATGTCCTTCGAAAAAAATTATCATTTCGAAGCCGGCTACGTCTTTTGCCAAAAGTTTTTTCCACTCGTGAAAGATATCTTATTTTTTCCTTAATAATTATCATCGGCGTTTCAATCATTTCAATCCCAGTAACTGCCTTTTATCACTTTACTTTGGCAAGACCTGATTATGGCGGTTCAATTACAGAAGGCATTTTGGGCGAACCACATCTCATTAATCCTCTTTTAGCCCAAACCAACGATGCCGATCGCGATTTAACTGCGCTTATTTATTCCGGACTTTTAAAATACAACGAGAGCGGAAAGCTCATTCCCGATCTCGCTAAATCTTACGAGATTTCCAGTGACGGCTTGACCTATACCGTATATCTGCGAGAAAACGCCAAGTGGCATGACGGAGCCAAAGTTACTGCTGATGATATCTTATTTACAATTCAAACTGCCCAGAATCCTGATTATGTCAGTTTTCAGCGTATCAGTTGGCAAGGCATTGAGGTAGAAAAAGTAAACGATTTCACTATTCGTTTCCGGCTAAAAAACAAGTATGCCCAATTTTTAAATAACCTGACAATGGACATTATCCCCCAGCATTTATGGCAGGATGTTAAACCAGGTAATTTCAGTCTATCTGAACTCAATCTCAAGCCCATCGGTTCCGGCCCATTCAAATTCGAAAAATTAAAAAAAGACAAGCTCGGCCGGATCGTATCGTATGAATTAAAATCTAACAAATACTACCACCTTGGAAAACCCTATTTAGATAGCATAGAATTGAAGTTATATGACTCGGAAGATGAGATTATCCAAGCTTACAACAAAAACGAAATCGAAAATTTGGGGTTTATCTCGGCTCAAAATATTGACAAGGTTAAATTCAAAAACCGGCTTACTATTCATAAAATCAAATTGCCCCGATATTTTGGCGTATTTTATAACCAGAGCCAATCAAAAGTTCTAGCTGATAAGAATATCCGGCTGGCTCTGGCTTATGCTACCGACCGCAATCTTATCTTGCAACGAATTCTCGACGGCAACGGAACCATAGTCAACTCGCCTATGATTCCAGGAATTATAGACATTAATCCCCTAGTAAAATCATATGATTACGACCTGGGCCAAGCCAAGCGCATATTGGCGACAACTGGTTGGGGTAATCCTGATGCCAATGGTATCTTAGCAAGAGGCAAAGATCGCTTAACTATAAAATTAACCACTTCAACTTGGCCGGAATTGACCGATGTTGCTTCT
>DASPWL010000018.1:0-1521 GCA_035637795.1 Minisyncoccota bacterium
ACCAGCTCCAAAGCTAGGTATTATTGAGGACGGAATAGATAACCCTTTTTCTAGCTTGGTTTTTAGACAGGTAGAAAGGGCGTGGCGAGGTTATGTAGATGGCAACCTATTCACGGTGACGACCGGTTCTGTTTATTCTAACCCTTCGCAGGGAGTAATTGTTGTTTTAGATGATATTTTTAGTGATCCCAAGCAATATCTTTCTCCTACCGCTGCCGGCCCTTTACAAATCGTTGCTGAAAAGCAGGGCGTATTAACTCTTAAATCTATTCCGGGAGAATTTGAGGTCTATCTTGAAAAAACTGATAAAAGGGAGAAAGTTAAGACTTCGGGCAATACTTTGTATTACTTCGATTTGCGAACCCGCACCTTTAAATAATGAAATCACGTTCTTTAGTAGTAATTATTTTAATTGCAGCAGCTTTAGGGCTTTTTTTGTTTTCTCAAAAGAAAAATTATACTGGAGTAGCTTTACTGCAAGAAAAAATTAAGAATTGTAATGGGATTCCTAATGATTCTACTATAGAAGTAGTGGATACAACTAGAAAATTTATCAATTTCCCCAGAGATGTTTATCCGGGAGGCAATCTTAGCGATCTTCAGTTCTCAACGGTGAGCGGCAATGCGACGGCTGGATGGATTTCTAATGCTGGGCCGCCCGGAGAAGCCTTCCAGGCCACTCCTAACTGTTGGTCATACTATTATGAATTTGATGGCAGCGGGGAAGTTGCTCTTCGAGTCAAAAGTAAGGTTGCGGAAATACCAGATTACCAGATTCGGGTCAAAGTCATTGGACTAAAGTAGCAACTGTATTCTGTTTAACTATATATGTTAATTCTAGAACTATCCTTGATTGCATCCCTCGCCTCACTGGGGTACGGGGTGTTTTTGATTTTAGGAATTTTAAAAAAATCTCCGGGAGATGAAAAGATGCAAAATATTCAGAGAGCCATTCAAGAAGGCGCTGGGGCATACTTGAGACGGCAAAATTTTACGGTGCTCGGGGTAGGAATAGTTGTAGCTATAGCACTTTATATTTGGCTGGGAGTTGCGATTGCCATTGGTTTTGTTCTCGGAGCATTAGCTTCGGCTTTAGCTGGCTATGTCGGTATGATGGTATCGGTACGGGCTAACGTGAGAGTAGCCCAGGAAGCCCGACAGGGACTGGCTCCGGCATTTAATTTGGCCTATAAGAGTGGGGCAGTAACCGGATTTTTTGTAGTCGGGTTAGCTCTTCTTTCAGTTACGATTTTTTATTGGTTTACTCGCGATGTTCGCGCGCTTATCGGCCTGGGTTTTGGCGCTTCGCTCATCTCTATATTTGCCCGGTTAGGCGGCGGTATTTTTACCAAAGGTGCTGACGTGGGTGCTGATTTGGTAGGCAAGATTGAAGCAGGAATACCTGAAGATGACCCTCGAAATCCAGCGGTCATTGCTGATAATGTGGGCGACAATGTAGGTGACTGTGCCGGTATGGCGGCTGACTTGTTTGAAACATATGTGGTATCGGCAATTTCAGTA
>DASPWL010000019.1:0-2736 GCA_035637795.1 Minisyncoccota bacterium
CTGATGGTAGCTTAATTTCACATACTGACGGAACTCTGAACCAATCATAGTATGAAACACATGGGAGAAATGAATTTCGAATGCATCGCCATCAGCTCGGCCTAAAGTAGCGAAATCCGGCTCCAGACCCAGGACATTACGCTTATCATCCACACCCATAAGCAGATAACCGCCGTGAGAATTAAGGAAGGCAGCGATAGTTTTCATAGCCGACTTTTCGATATTACGACTAGGACGTTCACCACGAATATCCCAGCGAAAAGTACTCTTAAATTCCAGGCCTTCATTTTCTTCACTACCCATCAAAGTAGCAATATCGGCCCGGCCATTTACTAATGAAACCGGCTTCTTATGCAAAGTGGCCATTCGCTTAAATTTCAAGATCAAATCAACGTAATCTTGAGGTTCCGGAATTTCTTTGAGGTACACCGCATGATTTTTAGATTCATTCCTAAGTTCAATTGTCCCATATTTAACTAATTTCCCTAGCGGCCCCTGGCGATAGGCCACTGTGGTGAAATCATGGATGGGGATTGAAAGTTTGGAACGGAAAATAATACCTTGGCTATGAATAATTTGGTCAGGTTGAATATGGAAATATTCCTTATACCAGCGAAAAAAGATGAAAAAGATGAGAAAAAATTCTACCCCGAAGATAAAAAGCGCTTGGGCAATCTGATAGGAAATAATATGGTTAATCGGTAAAGAGCGATAAATTTGGGCATAGTAAGCTAGAGAACCAGCTCCCACATAGAGCACTACGGCTATGATTTGGAGCAAAATAAAATTCTTTACGATTACCACCGGACTTTTCTTGACTATTACGGATCGCTTTGAACCGCCATTTTTAGCCATGTCAACAGCTTAATTGATGGCACCATTATAACAGAATTGTTATCCGCATAAATAACGGCGGGATTTATCCCGCCGTTATTTATGCTCCTTGTTCGTCGAGATAGAGATTCATCCGCTCTATCATTTCTTCTTTTTCTTGTTCGCTCATAGTTTCAAATTTTTCCCGATGGGTCAGCAAAGCATGCTCAAACATCGCGTTTACCACGTCATCATTTGCTTCACCGCGAGCCTCAAAAGCACAATCAGGATTACCGCTTATATTACTGCATAGTAGAGTTTTTATGGCCATGACTTTTATAACTCTATTATCTAAGAAATAAAGATGAATAACAAGTTAAGAATTATTGCATCACCGCGTAGGTGAAAAGAACTCCATACCGCTTACACCAAACAATAGCAGTTTTATAACCATTAATATTTTGCGGAAGTTCATAATTCTGATTCCCTATAGTTCCCTTTAAACGCCCGAGGTCAATATAATCACCTAAACTTTCAATCTTTCCCGTAGGACTTGCCGATTTTGAAAGGTAGACATACAAATCAGGACCATTGACAACTTCGAAATTTTCAAAACGCAAGAATTTTTTGTCTCCTACTTCAATAAGTTTAGCGTAACCAGATCCCTTGTGAATAAAATCAATTTCACCAAATGATCCTATTGCAAGCACTTTTTGCGATGTGGCTAAAGACGGTAATGGCGGTGCCTCCTGAACTTCTGTTCTTACAAAATATGTATATAATCCAGTGTAATAAATTATTCCAGTCAGAATTATTATGCCAACAATAAAGTAAACTTTCTTCATGCATATATTGTATCTTTTAACCTAAACTTTAGAAAGCTTACCCATCGCTATTTCCAAATCAATACCTTTGCCGATTACCGGTTTCCATAAATCGCCTACCCTTTGCAAGCGATGATGGATATTCTTTATATTGAAATGCTTAGGATCTAGTCCCGGCTTTACTTCGTGCCATTCAAGCGGTGTAGAGACTGGCGCTCCTGGTCGCGGACGGAGACAATAAGGCGCGGTCAGCGTCTGGCCAAAATTATTCTGCAGATAATCGAGATATATTTTGCGCTGGCGCTTAGCTGGGCTACGTTCCAAACTGGTAGTCTTTGGCAATTGCTGATTAGCCAATGTAGCCACGAGGTGAGCAAAATCTCTAGATTGTTCATATGTGTATTTTGCCTCAAGCGGGATCACTATGTGTATGCCAGTTGCCCCTGACGTCTTGGCATAATGCTTAACGCCGGCTTTTTCTAAAATTTCATGAACCACTTGGGCCGTCTCGACTACATGGTCAAAAGAAATCGTTTCCGGGTCAAGGTCAATAATTGAATAATCAGGTTTTCTAAGTGTACGGGTACGTGAGCTCCATGGATTTAATTCAATGCAAGCTAGGTTGGCCAAATAAATAAGCGTTGCTTCATCATTGCAAACGACATAATCAACCATTTTATTGGTAGATTCTGAATGAATAGGAAATATTTTAACCCAAGAAGGCGGCTGATGATCAACGTCCTTTTGATAAAAACTTTCGCCCTCAATGCCATTGGGATGGCGGTGAAGATTTTCCGGCCGATCTTTCAGGTAAGGCAAAATTACTTTGGCGATGGTGCGATAATATTCAATCACATCGCCTTTGGTATAGCCCTCGTGCGGCCAAAAGACCTTGTCGAGATTAGACAAGTTAAGGGTATGTGAGCCGATTTTGATTTCCTGGTCAGGTTTATCGGACATTTAGATAATTATTTAAAGTCTTAATATCTGTAAGATCCTTTTCTCGTCCACTCAACTTTTTCCATTTCAACACATCATCTATAGTAACAAAGGGTAAATCATCGATTATTTCTGCTCGCTGAATTAAATCTTCAATATT
>DASPWL010000020.1:0-3400 GCA_035637795.1 Minisyncoccota bacterium
TTCCACAGGAATCGTGTCAGTTGTTCCATCAAGCAACATCATGTCTGATAAGTATGCTGTCTCAGCTCTGACTGAAGGGATTACCATCCTAAATCAGTCGCTGGCGGCTGCGGGCATTCGGCTGGTGTATGTGATCAATGCCCCGGGGCAGGTTAAGGCGTTCATCAGTATTGATCCGGCAGATGCTGTATTTGCTAGTGGTCAGGCTGGGGCTGCGACGTACAACACCGAGGTCAATAATGTAATTACCCAGTCAAAGATTGTCATCCTGAATATCGACTTCGCACGTACCCCGATTGTATACTTTCACGAATTAACGCATACGTTCGGTCTCTACCATTCTAAGCATCCTGGGCCGATGATGGTGGGGCCGGAATTGTATGAGTTTAAGGACTTCGTGGAGTTGGACCGCATATACATGAAGCTCATTCGAACGCGTCAGCCGGGTACGCGCCTGACTGTGACGACAGCAACCGAAAACGACCGGACTGCTCTTTCTGCATCAGGAATCAGCCTTTCGAGAGTCGAAGTTATCGTCTGTCCGTAAACCCACAAGGGGGTTGGAGAAATTCTCGCGACCCCTTTCTTTTTATGCTAAAATGCGCCAATGTCTGAAATAAAATTACTTTTTAATAAAAATTATCTGGCCATGATCCGTAATGCTGCCAGGGGTAAAAATCACATGTTTCAGAACCTGTATGCTAGCGTTGACGGAGCAGAAGACGACATATTAAAAAACGGCGGGTTAGCTTGCACATTTTTCGTAGCGGGCATCCTTTTTATAAATAAATTGATTTCTGATATGCATGCTGGGGACGGCGGCGGGTTAAGGAAAGATATGCTGGCAAATGGGTGGCAGGAGATAGCCGATTTGCGGGAAGGGGCTATTTTGGAATGGGAGCAACAACCTGGAGCCGATGGTTTGATGCATAGCCACTGGGGCTTTTATATGGCTAACGAGCAAGCAGTAAGCAATGATTCCAATGGCATAGGCATTCCTATTATTCATCACTATACCAATCATTGGCAGCCAGCTCGGAAAATAGTTAAAATTTATTGGCATCCGCTTCTCGACGAAATATAATTTTTGAGGTATTATAGAGCGTACTTTTGCGGGCGTAGCTCAGCTGGTTAGAGCGCTTCCCTGTCACGGAAGAGGTCACCGGTTCGAATCCGGCCGCCCGCGCTTTAGTAAATCAAAATGCCTTTTTGAAAAGGCATTTTGATTTACTATGGGTGCCTGATTCGAACCAGGGAAAGGGTCGGAAAACTGGAGTTTTTCGTCCAAGCGAAGGTTTCAACGAAGTTGGAATCGCTTCTGGCGGAGGTATGAGAACCGATGGGTTCTCAAGAGAAATGCTTTTGCTAGTTAACGAGTCAAAAATATTTCGATGTTCGATTCTGGTTCTAAAGGTCACCTCCAGGCCGCCCGACTTTAAGCAGCCGTCCTATTTTATTGATTTAAGTCTAAAAAATGTTAGATTTTAATTTAATGAAATGGTACATTTCAGCGACTCTCTTGATTACATTGATATCCCTAATTGGCCTGGGAATGATTGTTTTTCAGTTTGATCCTGATACAGCACCTATTAATATACGGGTACTTTTTTTCTTCTCATTTTTCTTGGCTTTATGGGGATTGGGTACGTTGATGGCTTTATTGCTCAGCTTATTATTAAAAAAAGGATTAGAAGGGATTTCTAGGCGTTATTTGCATATAAAAGCGGCTGAATTTTCTGCTTTTTTTCGGCGGGGCTTATTGTTTGCTAGCGGTGTATTGGGAATAATCTTTTTAAGATGGTGGAAAGGCCCCGATTCATTTTTTCCCGGGATTGCGATTTTGCTTTTGGTTATGATAGAAATGTGGAGTATCCAGCGTTCGCGGACTAAAACATCAACGGATAAGCTTAGTTAAAAGATTGAAATTATGGGCAGGGAAAATATTGATATTGATTCTCCAGAAGAGCAGGCAATCCTAAAACAACTGGAAAGCAGGCATGATCCCGAAAGCGAAAGAATTAAGCGCTTTTTGAATATGCCTGATTTATCGCGGACTCCTGGAAGCCCGCTCAAGGAAATTGTTGACCGCACTCTTAACGTCCAAAGCCTGAAAAATTTTGATGTTATCAAAGTTCCAGAGATTATTTCGGTTAATATTTTGTTTGATTTATTTAATATGCCGCCGGGGCATCCCGCCCGCAGTAAATCCGATACCTATTATTTGGATGACCAGTATGTATTGCGGACTCACGATACGGTATTTTGGTACTATTATTTAAATCATCCTGCCATCAAAGAAAGAATAAAAAACAATGAATCTTTTGGAGCGATCTGCTACGGTAAGGTATACCGAAAGGATGAGATTGATCGAAACCATATGAATATCTTTCATCAGATCGGGGGGTTGTATCTTACGCCAGATAATAAACAGACGGTAACGCCGGATGACTTGAAGAATGTCCTTTCTGAAATCGGGCGGAGTATTTTTGGCAATGATGTTAAATTCCGCTTTTACGAACATAATTTCCCCTACACCGATCCCAGTTTTGAGATGGAAGCAGAAGTTAACGGCCAATGGATTGAGATGTTGGGCTCGGGATTGCCCCGAAAGAGCGTTTTATCTAACTTTGGTTTGACGGGTTACAATGGCTGGGCATTTGGATTCGGTCTTGAACGTTTAGCGATGGCTTCTATGGAACTGCCGGATATCCGGTTGCTTTGGTCCCAGGATGAGCGGGTTAGGAAACAACTCAAGCTCGGCAATAAGTTCAAAGAAGTTTCGAAATATCCGCCAATTACGCGCGATATTTCTTTTGTGGTTTCTAAAGACTTCGTGCCGAACAATTACTTCGATCTGATCCGTGATATCGGTGGTAATCTGGTTGAAGAAGTTCGATTATTGGATAAATACGAAAATGTGGAAAAGTTTGATTCGGATAAAATCAGCTATACCTATCGCATCGTGTATCGATCCAATGAGCGCACTCTAACAACAGAAGAGATCGATCCAATCCAGCAAAAAATATACGACGAAACTAAGCGGCAATTTAAAGCCGAAATCAGGTAGTTTTCTATTGGCTTAGTCGATTGCTTTTAAGGTCAAAAATTGCTATAATTTATGCAGGAAATCCAGGTCCGCCATTGGGCGGATACTGGCTTGAAATAGACCTCAAAAATGGCTAAAGACAAGACTAAAAACTCTTCATATACCGCCCAGGATATTTATGTCCTTGAAGGGCTGGAACCGGTGCGGAAACGACCAGGCATGTATATCGGTTCTACCAGTGTAGACGGGCTCCACCATCTTATTTGGGAAGTTTTTGATAATTCATTAGATGAAGCCATGGCCGGGCACGCCAAGAATATTGAAGTGGCTTTGCTTACTGAAAATAAGGTCCGA
>DASPWL010000021.1:0-4784 GCA_035637795.1 Minisyncoccota bacterium
GGATAAGGTTGTACGCCCAAACGCCCGAGCAGGTCAAACTGCCCGGGCCTTTTTATTTTTTTAAAAATCAGGTATACTGATTTCAGTACTGCTATGGCTTATCCTTGGGAGCGAAGGAGAAAGCCATGAAAAAGACGAAGCGTCGCCTGCTCCACCGGCAGGCGGATTCCAAGACCAGTCCATGCTGTCACATTCCGTACAGCCAGGAAGACGGCTGGACGACTTGGAGAATAAGGAAAGCATCCTCTTTCTCTGAAAGGAAGGTGAACCGGATGCACCTGAAATATACACGGGAGCGCCCGTTCCCGTGAGCCGTGGAAAGCTGCGCCTGCAGTTTATCCGCAAGATGTGCCGCCAAAGGTCTCCCCGGCCCAAGGCGGTTTTAATTTATTTTTGAGAAACCTCAACTAACGGCCATGATCCCATATTGCCTTGCTTGAGAATACCAGCTATGGCACCGTATTGAGTCACTACTGATGAGGCATTAGCCGTGGCCAACTGAATAGCTTTTATAACATTTCCGGAACGAATATATTCGGAGATAAATCCGGCGCTGAAGGCATCGCCGGCACCGGTGCGTTCTACTACTGGCGAATCAGGTATGCCGGCGCTGTAAATATGCTGACCATCGGAAACAACCGAGCCATTTGGACCTTTAGTCATAGCAAAAATCCCCCCTACTACTTCATCCATAAATTTAAAAATTTTCTCTTCATCGTTATAGTCTATACCGGTAAGGGCGGCTGCCTCTTCTTGATTCATTAGGACAATAGAAAAATATTTTAACAGCGGTCTTAATTTCTCAAGGCCGTGAGCCAGCTCTTTTCCGCCCGGGTTGGCCGCTAATTTTATATTATTTTCTGCCGCCCACTTAACTGCCTTTTCCAACAAATCATAATGGCCGCCCAAACTATCAAGATACAGCCACTTGGCCTGTAATTGGTCAAACGGAATTTTGGCCACATCAAAATGCTGGCCCTCTCCTTTATATGAAAGGATGGTGCGTTCGGCCTTATCGCTGACGAGAATGTTAGAGTAAGCGGTTAAATCGTCATTATGTTTTTGAAAATACTGCGTATCTACGCCTTCGGTTTGAAGTTTCTGAAGTACCTCTTGGCCATTAAGATCCTCGCCAATGGCGCTGATGCAGGCAGTCTTTAATCCCTGCCGGGCGAAAGTAACTGAAGCGTTGGCTCCGCCGCCGCCAATAGTCACCTCGATTTTATCAACATCAATTTTTGACCCTAGGCCAAAACAAAGCCCCTGGCCGGTAGAAAATTCACCGGATGGAACAACCTTAAATTCCTTTGCGCCTAAAAGCACGTCCCGAGTGGCCGAGCCAATGGCAATAACATCATATTCCATGTAATGAAGAATCATAATTGAAGAGATTTTATGGCCTGGGCTATATCATTGCTCTGCAAGATATAGCTTCCCGAAACCAAAATAGATGCTCCGGCTTTAACAACTAAAGGCGCGGTTTCCGGAGTAATTCCGCCATCAACGGCGATGGGCACGTGCGGTTGGGCCATATGGAATTGATCAATATGTTCAAGCACTTCATGAACAAACGGACTGCCATAAAATCCGGGATGAACAGTCATAAATTGGACAAAATCAAGATGCGGCAGCAAACTGGTGATTTTTTCGGCTGGCGTTTCCGGGTTCAGAGCTATGGCCCGGCGTTTTCCCTTGTTTTCCAATTCCATCAGAATCGGTACGAGATCACCTTCGGATTCAATATGCAAAATTAGCCGTTCGGCTTGAGATTCATACCAATGCGATAAATGCTTTATTGGATCTTGCACCATAAGATGCACATCAATGGCAAGCTTGGTCTTTATCTTTGAAAGTTCCTCCCAACCGAAAATGGTTTTATTCTTGGCAAACTTGCCGTCAACAATGTCAATATGGATTCTCTGTACATGCGGCTCTAACTTTTTCACCATGGCCTCAAATTCTTGAGCCGATGAGGTTAAAATTGAAGGAATAACTTCTATCACAGTTAAAAATTATCCATCTTTTTAATCCGACGCTCGTGCCGCATGGCATTGGTAAATTTGGTATCTAGCCAGAGGCGAATCATATTTTTTATCAAATCATCGTCAACAAATATTGCGCCGATAGCCAGAACATTGGCATCATTGTGCTCCCGAGACAATTTGAGAATTTCTTTTGGTCCACCATAATATACCGCTGCCCTAACTCCTTTAAACCGATTGGCCGCCATGGCTTCACCCTGTCCCGTCGCTCCCAAAACAATACCCATAGATTCTTTGGGGCTATGTACAATCTTTCTGGCAACAAGTGCAATAAAATCAGGATAATCATCATTAGGATCAAACTCTTCATTACCCATATCTTCATAATCATAGCTCCAATCCGAAAGCCATTTTTTAATTTTTTCCTTTAGTTCAAACCCGCGATGATCGGCACCAAGATAAATTATCATTTTCTATTTAAATATTGTACTGCACTTAAAAGGGCAATACAGCCCTGCCCCGCCGCAATCACAATCTGTTTAAAAGACACGTCAGTGACATCGCCAGCCGCATAAAGTCCCGGGATATTGGTCTCGCAGTTGGCGTTTACCTTAATCTCTCCAAATTGGCTTCTTGCCACATCCTCGGGAACAATATGAGAATTAGGCAGCATGCCAATATGGACAAAGATGCCTTCAACGGCCAATTCGTGTTCCCCTTTTGAGTCGCTGTATTTTAATCCTTTCACAAACTGCTCACCGAAAATTTGGGTTGTATTAGCGCTATAAACAATTTCAACATTTTTCTTCTGGGTTAAATTCTTAATTAAAACATCTTCTCCCTTGAATTGAGGATTTTTATTGATGACATAAACTTTTGAGGCTAAATCAGCCAACATGAGAGCAGATTCAAGGGCTGAATTGCCGCCGCCGATGGTAGCAACATTTTTGCCTCTAAATAATGGCCCGTCACAAACCGTACAATAACTAACGCCCTTATTGCGATATTCTTTTTCACCCGGTACATCAAGTTCACGGGGGTGGACACCAGTGGTAACAATAACTGTCTTTGCTACATAATCGCATTTGGGCGCTAAAGCTGGCAAAGTTGCCAATTTATCACCCACCATAATCATTCCGTCTTTTTTGGCGGTAATACAAAAAAGTCCGTCATCTTGTTTTAAAATATGCTGAACTTCGATGCCTTCTTCCGGCTCAATATTGTAGGATTTGAGATGTTCTTTGAATTGTTGAGCAAGTGTTACACCATCGGTTGTAGTGACACCAGGCCAATTGCTGATCTCACCAGAAGTTGCCACTTCGCCACCGAATTCCTTAGTAATAATTTTGAAATTTAAACCTCGCCGGGCAGCATAAATCCCGGCAGTCGTGGCTGCCGCCGATCCACCAATAATAATTAGGTCATACATATCTCCTAGAAACAATAACTTTTTTAGTATACCATAAGAAAACATCTTAGAAAGTTGGCAATGAAAACCAAAAAAAAATTCGCTTTCATTATTTTGGCCATAAGCTTAGCCACCCATTTTGTTTTTTTCGGCCACCCCAACCAGACCGTTTTTGATGAAGTTCATTTCGGCAAATTTATTTCCGGCTACTATACCCATGAATATTACTTTGATATTCATCCTCCCTTGGGAAAGTTAATCATTGCCGGTTTTAGCAAGCTGTTTGATTTTCGCCCCGAATTTAGTTTTGCCAATATTGGCGAACAATTCCCCGATCAAAAATATAAAGCTCTCCGTTTTCTGCCTTCTCTGGCTGGTGCACTTTTACCGGTCATCGGCTTTGCTCTAGCCAGTGAATTAGGGTTAAGTATATGGGCCAGTTTAACTTTTGGTATTCTTTTGGCTTTAGAAAATGCCTTATTAGTTCAGTCGCGGTTTATATTATTGGATAGTTTTCTGCTGCTCTTTGGATTTTTATCACTTTTTCATTATGTGCGCTATCGCAAAGGCAAGGGCAAGCGAGAACTTATCATGATGGGCATCTTTGGCGCTCTTTCTTTGTTGGTCAAATGGACCGGAGCAAGCTTTTTGGCTCTCGCCGGCTTATCAGAGCTGGTCAATGTAATTCGTCATCGAAACTATTCAAACCTGGCATACAAGATCGCCGCTTTTATTGTCATTCCTTTCATCATTTATTTCTCGGTTTTTGCTGTTCATTTCACCCTGCTTACAAAATCCGGCACTGGAGATGCGTTCATGAGCCCGGAATTCCAAAAAACATTGAAGGGAAATAGTTATGGAAAAGATGCCAAGCTCAAAACCCCCAATATGTTCCAAAAATTCATTGAACTTAATAAGGAAATGTATCTTTCTAATCAGCGCCTTACGGCCACTCATCCTTACGGGAGCCAGTGGTACACCTGGCCATTGATGCTGCGGCCGATATATTACTGGGTTTCTGGCGATGAACGTATTTACCTGCTGGGAAATCCCATTATCTGGTGGCTTTCTACTGCAGCTTTTTTGGCTCTTGTCGTAGGCATTGTAACCAAGCGCTACCGCTGGAATTATATAATTTGGTTTTTGTTAGCCGGATAT
The DNA here is from genome assembly GCA_035637795.1 of Minisyncoccota bacterium. GTDB lineage: Bacteria > Patescibacteriota > Minisyncoccia > 2-02-FULL-40-12 > GWA2-44-9 > DASPWL01. The sequence continues at coordinate 4,549 of DASPWL010000021.1, forward strand.
GTTCTTAATCTCCTGCCGTTTATCGGCATCAAGCGGGTAATGTTTTTATACCATTATCTTACTGGCCTTATTTTTGCCATGCTGGCACTGGTATACATTATTGACCAAGAAAAAAAGAAAAAAACTATTTTTATCGGGCTCATCATTCTTTCAATCGTCACTTTTATTTACTTTTCTCCTCTTACCTACGGGCTTTCACTTTCTTCCCGACAATATGAGCAACGGGTCTGGTTGCC
>DASPWL010000022.1:0-2598 GCA_035637795.1 Minisyncoccota bacterium
AATAATGCCGGTGTTATAGAGAATCGGAGCAATGGCATAAGCCAGAAAACGTTCCAATGACTGGAGAATAGAACCTAAAACAGCGCTGATAGCAAACAGCACAGGACTTAAAAGCATTAACCGCATAAGCTGAACCAGAAGTACCCGGTCGGCACCAGTAAATCCCGGCGCCACTAAGCGAGCTAAGGGATTGGCAAACAGAAAAATCAACGCCGCCGCAACCGCCACCGCACTGAAAGCCAGAGTGATAAAATTTTGAGCCAAGCGCCAAGCGCGAGCTTGGTCAGCTCGATAATGCTCTATAAACACTGGGATAAAAGCCGAGGAGAGTGCTCCCAAAACCAATAAGTTGAAAATGAGATCCGGAATTTTAAAAGCACTGTAGTAAACATCCAGAGCATGAGAAGCACCAAAATGGGCCGCCAAAATGCGGTCGCGCAATAAGCCGGCCAAATCGGCTATAAAACTAAAAAGGGCCAAAAGGCCGCTGGCTCGCCACAATTTTTCCTGGGAAAAAGCCATTATTTTGTCTGAACTATGAGTTGCAGGTCTTTGGTCATTTCTCCATTATAACTGTAGCTTGACCCGGAATTGCGTAAAGCAACATTGGATCCGGTAATTTCCAAGCCATCAGAACTAACATCCCATGAAAAATCTTTTACCCGCAATCCAGGCTGCTTCTGAATATACAATTCGTAGGTATTGCCTTCATAAAGGGCTGGCAACGTATACTCCAGCTCAACTGTCTTAATTTCTCCCGGATCAATAATCATCCAAAAACCAAATGAAGTTTTATCTGATTCGGAACTTTCAAAAACTCCATTATCATGATGGCTACCTTGCTCCAAACGCATGAGATCTAGATCTTTAGTAAAATTAGTTTTAGGGTAATCAATCAACGGTTTAAAAGATGGATCTGAATTGCCAGAAATATTTACCAATTGAGCGCCCTTAGGCACCAGCACTCGCACATAAGAAGAGTTCTGCCGATTATAAAAGCCGTATTTTGAATTGCCGCCGGTATGCTGGCGGGTAATGACCAATTTATGATTAAGCGAATCTTGAGCCAATTTTGTATCTACCTTTATCGTGGTGTCAGTCACTTGATCGGTTTTTGATCCTTTAATATTTGAAAAAGTCACCATCAAATAATCAGAATTAACATCCTTTACTTCACCCGAAAATCCTTGCTCTTGGCTGAAGGCCTGCAATTTTTGGTCTTTAAAGTACATCAATACATTCTTTTGCTCAAGTCCGCCCATAAGCACACCCATGATATTGAGCCAGGTCGATTTGTCAGCCGAGTAAAGTCTCTGCATTAAAATAGGGGCCAAATCAGTAATGATTTTCTTGGGCTTGTTAATTTTCTTATCCTCGCCATATTCCACTTCGCGCTGGACTTCCGGCAAAAAATTATCATTGGTCAGAGTCAGATTGTACTCCGGCAATTGGATTGGGCCAACCACCTTTAAAATTTCAGCAATGATGTCTGGACTCATAGTAATGACGCCATTTAGATCTTTATTCGCCTCTTTTCTGTAAAATGACAATAGTTTTTGGGCCGAGTCGGGAAAATTAATAAACCAGGCAGCATCGCGCATTGCCCAATTGGGAGTGATATGCTGAAGTTCCAAGGGAGGCACAATTAATTCCTTTAATTGGCCATCAATATTGTAAACATCATCAACAAAAAAATCTTTAAGGCGTCCGTTTTCAAACGTAAGCACGCCGTAGGTGCCGGCAAAGCCGCCGGTCGGGCGAAGTTCGCTATTGTTTTGGAACAATAACAAATATTTCTTCTCCCCCCGACTGCCAATCAGCCGCTCAAAAAAATTTGCGAACTGAGCGCCTCGGTCAACAAGTTTTTCAAATCCCGGTAATTCGGAAACAAATTGCTTAAAATCAGATTGTTTTTCTTCAGGAATGCTGGAAATATCGATATCTGCCAGAAGCGTTGAGACATCCTTTAAATTTTTACCGGAGATAACCAATGCTTCCCTAAGAGGAGCCATAATTTCAGATAAAAACACTTTAGAACTGGTGCCCGGATTCAAAATCAGTCCTGTCTTGGCAATGGTGCCAACGGCATCAGACATGGCTTGGCCAGCATTAGCCACCAGTTGACCGACAGAGACTAGATTTTTTGCCGATTTAAACTGGCCGCCACCGGGCAGTCCTGATAAAAATGAGCTGATATTAGCCCCCATAAAATTTAAAGTATCTCCCGCATGGGAAAATTCATTGTAAGCGGCCAGAAAATCTTCTGAAGCCGCGGTAAAGTCAAGTTTTTCCAGGTTTGTTTTGGCCTGTTCAAGACTATTAACGGCCGTGCTGCCTTCTCTGGCAACTTTGTTCCTAAATCCGACCGCAAACACTGCTCCATAGGCAACGAGGCCGACTATCAACAACGTTAATATTATGCGTTTCTTCGATCCCGGCCCGGAAACAAATCCAGCAATAATTCTCCTAATATTTCCAATAAATCCTCCATAAATTCTTTCCGCTGTTGGCAAACTGGCGTGGTACCATTCCTCAATAGCTTTTTGCTCGGGAATGGTAATGGCCGGAGCCGCTCGATCAGTTAAATTTATGGGTGCG
>DASPWL010000023.1:0-5742 GCA_035637795.1 Minisyncoccota bacterium
TCGCGGGTTCGAATCCCGCCCCCGCAACTACAAAACACGAGAGCCCCTTGAGGGGCTTTTGTGTTTTGCTAATTTCCGAGGAGGTGGGATTCGAACACCGGAACGATGCGACATCAGAAGATGTCGCCGTGAGGTGGTGCCCAGAGAACATTTCGCGGCGGCGAAATGTTACTCGCGGGCGAATCCCGCCCCCGCAACAAAGTAAATTAAAACCGCCGGTTGACCGGCGGTTTTAATTTACCTACTTTGAAAACGGCAACAGCTTATTCGTAATAGAAGCGCTAACTTGGAGCACAGTATCGGCTAGAGAAAATAGTTTATCCCAAGTTTGTTCCAATAATGATGTCTTGAGCTGTTCCTTTACTGTCCTTTCAAATTCTTCTCTTTCTTTCTTTTGCTTTTCTCTCAAAGCTTCCATCTCTTTTTTCTGTCTTTCTAATAATGCTCTTCTCTTGGCATTAATTTCATCCTTTAATGCCTTGCGGGCATCATTTTGCTTTTGGACTTCCGTGGCCCGTTCCAGACCTTTTGTAGTCGGGGGACTAACTCGAGGACTTCTTGATGGGGAAACAGCCGGTGGCGTTGATTCATCTACCGCCAAGGCACCTATTGGCACGGCAAAGAACAATCCCAGGAATATTAAAATAAAAATTCTCTTCATATTTATTTTTATTGTCCGATTCTAGCTTGCAGTAATACTTGGGCCACATTAATTGCCGAACCGCAGTCTATTTTTACCGTATAAGGAAGAGTATTGCTGGAAAGGGTTATAATTTGAAAACCGTAACCAGCAAGGTAATAAGACCTGCCATCAACTTTAATTGTCCTAGCATCACCGGAGCGGTTATCAAGCATAACTTTGGAACCACTTTTTAGAGAAAGGCTCGATGGCACTCCTTGGCAATAAGCATCGAATTGGATCCGAGAATTAACATAAAGCTTAACGGCATCAGTATAACTAATGGTTTGGCCAACTGGAGTTTTAGTTGCTTGACCTGTTCTTCGGGTAGGAGTTGGCGTAGGGGTTAGATTCGTATTATAGCCATAATTTTTGGCTTGAAGTCCCCATAATACTGCTAAACCGACTACTACAATGATTAAAATCCAATACTTAGTTTGAGAACTCATCCGATTGAGGATTGAGGATGAAAAGGATTGAGTAGAACTCAATTTCCCTCCATTCTTCATCCAAGTTAAATGATCCTAGTTCCTAATGGAATTACATTTAGTATATCATGTTTACTCAAAGTGGTGCCAAATGAGTTTTCCACTCCTATCGATGAGTTGGCGAAACAACTGGCATTGGGTTCACGGCAGGATTTATGATTATACCCTTTGTACCTACGAGGAATCGGGCTGGCCACCGCCGATAATAACTCTTAAAATCTTGAGATATCTTCCTACCATCCGGATAAGTAATCGTATATTTTGCAAAAGTCGAGCCGCCGGGATGGGCAGTCTCAATTTGCTTAACTACCCCCGCCGGCAAAGTATCAGTTTCAACATAAATTGGATCGCCGGCAGGAAATTCCGTCAATAGTGTGGGCCCTTCAATTAGTGACGTCCGGCCATCACTAGTGCCGTAAAGCTCAAACGTTACTTTATCTCCCTGGACATACCCTATAATTACAATGGCAGCCGGGGTATCATTCTTAAACCTAAGATCCGGTTCAGGAGAATAAATAGTCGCATCAAGGCCCGGCCCAATGAAATTTCCCGTTGCATCATGCTCATAGTATGATACCCGATAAGAATGATTTCGACGGGCAGTAATTGGCAAACCGGCATTTAATACTGCTCGAAAAAGAGTAGTGGAAACTTGACACAAACCGCCGCCAAATTCAGGTGTGGTTTTATCGCCCTTAATAACCAACTCGGGAAGATATCCGGTAGTATTATCCACTGTCCCCAAGGCATTAAGTGTGGAGAATTCTTCGCCTGGCTTTACAATTAATCCGGAAAGAAAACGCACTCCATTTTTAATGTTGCTGATTCGATTGGCCGGACTGCCAGTAAATGGCGTGGTAGCTCTGCCTATAAGTTCGGTGATGCCAGATATTTCCTCAGAAGTATTATCTAGTACTGGCCGGGCAATTTTTACAGGTACTATTATATTTGGCTGATTAAGTGATTCTTTTTTCCGATCTGAAAGATATTTGATGATGGTTTGAATTGTTTTTTTTTCATCAACCGATCGTCCTGCTCGAGGAGGAACAAAGGTGGTTACTTTTTTATTTTCAATTACAATTTTTGGCTTTTGGGGCGCGATGTTAATAGCCGCTGCAATTTGCGTAACATACTTACTAATTTCTCTTCCATCTAAGCCGGGTTTCAAGCTATCCTCCTCGTAGTCGGAAGTAATCCAAGAACCAATCTGCTCGCGAGAGACAATGAATTGCTGATTCTCAAAAGTAAGCGTAAGCGGAGCAGCAAGCATCTGAATTGCCTCTTGGCGAGCAATAGGTGCAGTGGCGGGATTAGCTTGAGGAATATCATCATATAAAGTGAGTTGGATTGGTTGGGCATCTAAATTTTCAAGGGAGCGTCGGACAAGTTGAACCGTTTCTTGGGCATGAATAGTTTGTCCGGGTTTAGTATCATAAAGAACTTCAACATTTATCCCCGAAACATCAAGCCGAACGTCTTTTTTAGGTGTACCCAAGATAGTGCTAAGAGCATCTATTTCACGCTCAAGATCTCCCTGATTAACAGTGATCAGTCCCTGAATCGCATAACCGGTAAATGGCATCACAAATCGCTCTCCTATTTTTGCATACCACTGGCCGTTTCGCCCCTGATTCCAGGCTTCGTTAATCACATCGTCAATTGAAACCTTAAAATCAATAGCATCAGCTGAAATAGATTCAGTTTGTTCTCCAACTTGAAGTACAATGCCTTTTTCTTCAATCAAATTGATTCTTTTCTGAATTTCTTCTTTAGCTTGCTCGCGAGTCAGTCCGCCCAAATCAATTGTCCCAAGATATACTCCGGGCACAATCTTTCCAGCATAAGCAATCAAAAAAACTGCTGCCAGAAGACAAATACTGATAAATAAAGCTGACACTAAAACAAATATTGGCTTCTGGATTAAGTGATGCACCTTAAATATATTATACAGCTTTTAATTCGCGCAGGGCTTGTTCATAGCTATTGATAACTCTTTTTGCTTCTGAATATCTCAAGAAATAATCTACATCATGCACTAACCAATTGCGAACTTTGTGAGCTTCCCATAACCGTTCAAAAGATTCTAGCTGCCCTTCCGGCATATTCATAAGGCGTTCCCCTAGGGTGTCGCCAGTATATCCAGATTGGCGTAAGACTTCTTCCAATAATTTATCAGCTTCAATAATTGCAATCCTCCACTCGGCTTCCTTGGCTGAATCCATATGCTGCAAAACCTCATGCCAACGTACGCTCATTGCTCCCATAAATGCCGGCTTGAGCTGGCTTACCTGCTCGATGATCGATGGTCCCGGCAGAAATATCTTCCTCCGGCGAATAATAATATTAATAATTACTATAGCACCAGCAATAATCAAAAACAGAGCTAAAAATTTCAAAAAAATAATCAAATTTTCAACTCTCGGAAAAAATTGCGATACAAATGCCTGCTGGTGGGCCGTCAGAGATTTTCGGCCATTCCAAAATTCCGGCAACTTGAAGATACTTACAATATCACCCACGGCACTGCCATAAAGATCAGTTATTAATGGCCTGGCTACATTGGCTGAATTAGGCATTCCCCGTAAGGTATCTTGATAAAGATTTCCAATTATTGAGCCGGTAATATCGGCTGGATTAGGCAAAAACATTGCGGCAAAAACAAAAAAGCGCTTGGGAATCAATTGTGACAGTCTCTTAACGTTCATCCCGTTAGAGATTCTCGTGGGTATTACGCTGTTTTTAGTCTTAATATTTACCATAAATTGAGCGATCTCTAACGGGATTCATGATGATGTTCGAATTGATATGCCGCCTGGAGCAAAGTGGCCTCATCAAATTGACGAGCCATAAGGTGAAGTCCGACGGGTAAACCGCTTTCTTTGCCCAATCCGCAAGGAATAGAAATGGCCGGCAGGCCAGCTAAATTAGCTGGTACAGTATATATATCCGACAAATACATGGCCAAGGGATCCGAAGCTTTCTCGCCGATGGGAAAAGCTACCGTAGATGAGGTAGGACCCAAGATGATGTCAACTTTAGCAAAAGCCCGATCAAAATCCTCCTTGATTTTTGCTCTTACCTTTTGAGCTTTAAGATAATAAGCATCGTAATAGCCGGAAGAAAGAGCATAAGTACCGAGCATAATCCGCCGTTTTGGTTCCGGACCAAAACCCTCAGCCCTCGAATCTTGATATACGTCCAGTAAAGTCTTGCTCTCATGTGAGGAATGACCATAACGAATTCCATCAAACCGGGCCAGGTTAGCTGAAACCTCACAAGGCATCACAATATAATAAGTTGCCAGGGCATATTCTGAATGAGGCAGAGAGATATCAATAATTTGAGCGCCCAATTCTCGAAAGGTAGCTATGGCATTACGAATTTGTTCTTCCACTTCAGGCGCCAAGCCCTCGCCAAAATATTCCTTGGGCACTCCGATTCGCAATCCTTTAATTTCTTTATTTAACTTGTGAGTGTAGTCGGATATTTCTTCCTTAACAGTGGTAGAATCAAACGGATCATGGCCAGCAATAACATTCAACACTAAAGCCGCATCTTTAACCGTCTTAGTAATTGGGCCGATTTGATCAAGAGAAGAAGCCATAGCTATTAGACCATGACGAGAAACTCGGCCATAAGTTGGTTTTAAGCCCACTACTCCGCATAAAGCTGCGGGCTGCCTGATTGAACCGCCAGTATCGGAACCAAGCGCAAAGACGCACAAATCGGCGGCTACTGCCGCCGCTGACCCTCCCGAAGATCCGCCCGGCACTCGGGAAGAATCCCAAGGATTCCTCACCACGCCGAAGGCGGAATTCTCAGTCGAAGAACCCATGGCAAATTCATCCATATTGGTTTTTCCCAATACAACCGCCCCAGCGGTTTTTAGTTTTTGAATAACGGTAGCGTCGTAAGCGGAAATATAGTTTTTGAGAATTTTTGAACCGGCCGTGGCAATCGTTCCCTTTACCAACATATTATCTTTGGCGACATAGGGAATTCCCGCTAATTCCCCGTCAGTAAAATTAGGGATGCCGAAGACATTCAAAAAAGCATTGAGGTTCTGATGGGCTTCAATTTGCTTTATATAATTCTCAAAGATTTCTTTCGCCGAAAATTCTTTTTCGGCAATACCGTTTCGAATTGATTCAATGGTATGGCCCTTAATCATTTCTTTAATACCGATTTCACTTTGATAAACCTGTTTTCCTTATGAGGAGCTTGGCCAATTAATAATTCATTCAATTTTTCGGTCATAGGAAATGATTTTCGAACTTCGTCCTTTCGAAATGCACTGATCAAACCGGTTGTCTGATAGAGCGGATCAATATTATTGGTATCGGCATTATTTAATTTATTTATGTAATCCAAAATCGAAGACAAATCTTTCTTGAATTTGTCTTTTTCTTCGCTATCTATTCGAATTCGGGCTAAATCAGCAATATGTTGAACTTCTTTATCGGTTAACATAGCTATTACCTTATCATAAGAATTTCCAATAAAAAAGCCGCAAACCATGATCTGTAGCATATTCGCCTACTACCGTTTTGATTATATAAAAAGAAGCGGCCCGCA
>DASPWL010000024.1:0-10160 GCA_035637795.1 Minisyncoccota bacterium
TATTGGCGGTGTGTATTGGACGAAGTTCGAATGTATTTCGGGCAAAACCCAATCAACTCAACAAAGGTTTTTCTTTGATATTCACGCTGTTCTGTTTCTTTGCACAAATCCATAACTTCTTTACTACGGAGTAACCGTAAACGTCAGCTTATTACTGATACCGTTCGCATTACTTACCCCGACATCATATGAACCGGGTGAGATCGGATTAGGCACCCTGATCGGACAAGGTTTCTCATCCGGGCACATGGGATTATCTTTGGCCGGTACAGTAAAAACTATCGTTCTCCCGTCATTTGAAGCAAAGTTCGGATATATAGAACCCATCCCGGAACCAAAAATAACGGAATTCTTGGCAGACGTAAATCCACTCCCGAAAATTGTAATTTGAGTTCCTATGGAGCCGGAGGAGGGAGCAATGCTTATAACAGTTACCCTACCAGATACTGGAGATGGGGTCGGGGTAGGATTTGGTGTGGTGGCTGATGGCGACGGTGATGGGGTTGGGATGGGCAGCGTGATTGGTCTGGTCGAAATAAAGTAAACTCCCGCGCTAGCCAAGGCGATAACTATCAAAATGAGTATGATATTCGCAAAACCTTTTTGGTTCATGGTCTATACGCTTAATACTTACATACTATCTGAAAAATTCTAACTGGCGGGGACGATATCCGCAAGTTAGAACCGACTTGTCCTGAGCAAAGCCGAAGGAAAGCACGGTTCAAATTCGACGATCTTGATAAAAGTATACAGAAACTAAGGGCTATCTACAAAGTTCATCCTGAATGGTTCGAGCTGCCTAAGTCCAAATCAGAGAAGGGACGAAACATAGTAGATTACCCGCTGATCTAGTTAACTCTAGGAGTAGCTATGCCTCGGTAGTTGTAAATCAATGGTTTGAATCGCTCTTGTGGATGTTCGATTTTCTCAATAGCAAAACCGGCTTCTTTGATAAGTTCTTCAAGCTGTCGATCATAATGACAATTACCGGTAAAATATTTGGTAACTGTCGTTAAGATAGTTTGTATTGTTCGAATACCGATATTGGGCGAGGCGCCATGATCGACAAAAATAAATTTGCCTTCAGGTTTAAGTACTCGCTTAATTTCCTGCAAGACCTTGCGCGGATCAGTAACACTACAAAGCGTCCATGTGGATACAACAGTATCGATGGATTGATCTAGGAGCGGGATGCTTTCTGCTCCTGTATTTAGGAATTCAATAGGAAATGCTAACGAGTCTGCCCGAGTCTTGGCGACCTCAATTAACTCCTTTGATGGTTCAAGTGCGTAAAGCTTTGAGATGTTTCCATAGAGCGGAAGATTGTAGCCAGGGCCAACGCCGATCTCTAGAGCAATTCCCGAAACATCTTTCAAAACCACTTGCCTAATCTTCTCGAAATCTCCAGAACCCATTACTAAATTGAGAAGACGAGGAATTACAGTTTTTTGGTACCAATTTGCCATGATGTTAATTTTAGTCCAAATACCCTTATTTTGCTTCGGTTCGAACTTGGATAAATTGCGGAGACGGGAGGATTCGAACCTCCGGACGGGTGTAACCCCATCAACACGTTAGCACCGTGCCGCTTTAGACCACTCAGCCACGTCTCCAAATATTTTATTGTCTCAGCAAAGCTTCGGTCAAAAAACTGTGGTCGACGTGGCTGCCCGGGGCAGCTTTTGCTGCCCGTTGAAAGTTGCGTTCCTCCTTATCAACCCACGTCTCCATCCTCCAATAAATTGTCATGTAATTTTACTAAATTTTTTAGCCTCTGGCAATGACTAGACCGATTACATTTTTGGCTCCATTTGCTTTGAGAATTCTGGCACATTCATTAAGGGTAGCCCCAGTAGTGCAAATATCATCGATTATAATAATGGTTTGATTTTGAATAAGACTGGAGTTGGAACAAGCGAAGACTCCTTTCACATTTTGCAGGCGCTTATCTCGATCGGCAATCATGACCTGCGAAGTAACTGATTTTGTCCGATGAAGAATCCCTGGGTTAAAACGTAATTGGAAAAAATCGGCAATACTTTTTGCAATCAGCTCCGATTGATTAAATCCCCGCCAGTTTAATCTTCGTTGAGACAATGGCACCGAAATGATTAGGGGATTCGATTCAAATAAGCTGAAATTTTTATGTTTTGAAAGTTGTTTCAAATATTTTTTAGTAAGTCGAACCAGGGGATCAGCAATATCTTCGATGAATTTGTATTTGTAGTAAGTTATCAGCTTTGATATAAGCGGATGGTCATAGTTGCTCACAATAAAAAGATGATCCAAGGGATTTTCTGCGGCACAGAAAAAGCACGTTTTTCCGAAGGGAACTGGCCGCTTGCAGCCGATACATTCGGTCGACCGCTTTATTGGGATTGAGACAAAGCAATGTTGGCAAAGATAGCCGTCCTTTTTTGTTTTTGGGAAGCGATTGCAGCCAAGACAGCGAATAGGAAAAATTAAGTCGTAAACCCAGTCCCTAATTGAAAGCAAATAATCCACAGGGCGTATGATTTATAAGGCCTAGATGCTATACTTATAAGGAATTAACTGACCAAGGATTCTTTATGATTTTTAATCTTTTTGGTTCGAAAAGTAAACTCGGCGTTGATATTGGCACCTCATCAATAAAAATAATCGAATTATCAAAGCAAGGCGGCCGCTTTACTCTTAAGAACTACGGTCTTTTCGAACTTAAAGGAGTAACTTCGAATATTCCGGATATTCAAAGTATTTTAAAGTTGCCAGATGAAGAGATTGTCTGGGGGATAAAAGAAGTTATTAAAAATGCCAGGATTAAGTCTCGCGACGTTATAGCGGCCATTTCTTCATTCTCCACTTTCGCTACGGTCATTGAAATGCCGTATCTTTCCGAGCAGGATTTGGCTAAAGCCATCCCGTTTGAAGCTAGAAAATATGTTCCCATTCCTCTGGATGAGGTGGTGTTTGATTGGTCAATTGTGGGCATAATTAATTCTCAAGCAGGACCAGTTCAAAGTTTTCAGAATAAACCGGCTACGGTGGAAGTGTTTATTGCCGCTGTTCCCAAAGATGAAACGGCGCGCTATCAGCGCATTATGAAAGCAGCCGGACTTAACCTGGTGGCGTTAGAACTGGAAAATGCCGGGCTAGTCCGGGCTCTCTTGGGAAACGACCTTAGTCCCACGGCAATCGTAAATATTGGCGGACGCAGTACATCCATTGTAATTGTAAATAAGGGTTATGAACGGGTAAGTCATAATTATGAAATTGGCGGCTTTGAAATCACAAAATCAATTGCTCGGGCACTTAATATAAACCTGGAAAAAGCAGAGGAGCTTAAAAGAAAGCTGGGACTAAGTGAAACCAATGAGAATATTATTAGAGAAGCTATGGTGTCGTCAGTCGATATGATGATTTTTGAAACTAAAAAAACGATTACCTCATATGAAGAATCGAGAAATCAAAAGGTTTCCAGGGTGGTTATAGTAGGAGGTTTGGTGAATATGCCAAATTTTGTGAATTATTTTAAACAACGTCTTGGCCGGGATGTATACATAGGGAATGTTTTTGCCCGAATTATTCATCCCCAAGAATTAACTCCGATTGTTCAGGAGTTAGCCAATAATTTTTCCGTTGCTGCCGGCCTGGCAATGCGGGAAACATAATGTTGATACAGATTTTAAACTTCGATGGTATACTTTATGTAGAAGTTAAACATTCTAGTCTTTCCAAGACTAGCATTTCCTGTGGCGGATAAAGGGGGGATACAATTACTTCCGGAAACAAAGCGCAAGATTGAAGTTAAAGTTCCGGGGGAGAATCGATTAATCTATGCCGGCTCGGCAGCAATTGCTGTCGTTATTCTTTTATTTTTTGGCTTAAATACCTATGTGGCTTCTTTGGAGAACCGTTTGAAGACTCTTGATAATCAACTCCTAGCTCTTAATAGTAAACGGGATAAAAAATCAGAGGCGGATTTGAACGCCCTCCAGAAGCAAACTGAACTTATCTCACAATTGTTAAATCGTCATATATTTTGGACGCAAGCTTTAGGGAAAATTGAAAATTCATTTCAACCACAAGCTCAATTAAGTGGTTTGATTGGTTCAGCTGATAAACGGCAAATAATTCTATCGGGTAAAGCAACAAATTACAGTACCGTTGCTCATGAGATATCTTCGCTTCTGGCGAGTGATGGTGTTCAGGATGTTAACGTAGACAGTATAAAAACAACGAATACCGGCAATTTAGAATTCATACTTGAAGTTATGTTTGATGAAAATAAATTTTTGTTAAAATCGGCTCACTGATGAATCCCGAACGAAGCAACCCTAGCGGGTCCAAGTAACCATGAACCATTATTATTTCACACTAACCAAGCATAGCTCTAGCACCGACGCTCTCGGATGCTTTGCATTGCTTCGTACGGGATGAATATCACCCTGAAAAACCTTGTGGGTACAATCTTGCTCACTGGAGCAATGTTTCTATTTTGGGTTCTTGATTTTCATACATATCAAAAAATCTCTGTCTTTCGTAACGCAGTAGATGAACGAAAAAGCACGGTTCAGGAATATGAGACGGTATTGAGTTCGGTTGCCAAAATGAAAAAAGAATATAACCAGCGCTTGACTGACATACGTAAGTTTTCAGCAGTGATACCAGTCAACAAAAGTTCAGCTGAACTTGTATCAGCTCTAGAAAATATTGCCGCTCAATCTGGAATCCAATTAGGTCAAATTACTTTTAATACAAGCACACCGAACCAAGAGCTACCCTATAAAATATTAGCAGTGACGATTAATGCTCGGGGAGGATACCTAGGGCTTACCACATTTCTTAATGCTCTTGAAAAAAATATACGACTGCTCGATGTTGATACAGCCGAAGCAAGCTTACCCGAAGCAATCCAGACATCTACCCTTGATATAAAGATTCAAGCTAACGCCTATTTTATCCAATAATATGGCCCTTATTCGACGACAAAGTAACTTAATTTCCTATCTCATTATAGCTTTGGGTTTGGTCGGCGGCTATGTTTTTCAATCTCAGTTTATTGCTCCGCCATCGCCGCCGGTTTTGCCGGCAGCCGGCAAGGAAATCCAAGAGCTTAAAAAATTAAAAATAGATTTTAAAGCTCTTGAAAATGAGCAATATCGTTCTCTCCAGGTCTACGGTGAACTTCCAGTCAACCCTGGATTATCTGGGAAGCGGGATCTTTTTGCTCCTTTTTAACGCTAAGGCAAGAATCAGATTAATCCCGGGAAATTCATTATTCCTGATTTAACTTTATGATCCGAATACCCCAGATTCTTATTAATGAGCTTATTAAATTAGATAAAATTTCGCCTACTCAAGCGGAGGAGTTTGAATTATTATCTCAACGGGAAAATAAGGATTTCGGCCAGGTAATTGTAGAAAAAAATGTAATCTCTGATCAAGAACTTTTAAAACTGAAAGCCCAAGTATATCGATTGCCGATTGTAGATTTTAGTACGACTGAATTGCAGCGTGACGCTCTTCAAGAAGTTTCAGAGGATGTTTCTGCATTCTATAAGATTGTTCCGTTCGCTAAAGACAGTGTAGTTTTGCGCATAGGCATTCTTAATCCTGAAGATATTGATGCACTGGAAGCATTGAAGTTCATCGCCTCTGATAAGGGGTTGGCTCTGGAAAAATATCTTATTAGCTACAGAGACTTTGAGAATACTCTTAAGAACTATCTTACGCTCACGGGCGAAGTGGGCAAAGCACTTGAATCGCTTACTGAAGAAGAAAAAGAACTCAAAGAAGAAGAAAATCTCAAAATTGAAGAAATTACAGCTGAGTCTCCCGTGACAAAAGTTGTGGCGGCAATGCTAAAGCACGCGGTCGAATCACGTGCTTCGGATATTCACATTGAACCATTCGACGATAGGGTACGTACCAGATTTCGCATTGATGGCGCTCTGGTTACAACTCTTACCCTGCCCAAAAAAATTCACTCGGCGATAGTGACTAGAATTAAAATCCTTTCGGACTTAAAAATTGATGAGACTCGGCTGGCGCAGGATGGCCGATTTTCTACTTTTTTTGGCAATCGCAAGGTGGATTATCGAGTTTCCACCTTTCCTACCAAAAATGGCGAAAAGATCGTGATGAGAATTTTAGATCCTTTGGCTAGCAAGATTGATTTGCCGGAACTAGGCTTACAGGGTAAATCGTCTAAAATTTTGGATAAGGCCATGGGCAGGCCTTTTGGAAGCATTTTAATCACTGGACCAACTGGTTCTGGTAAGTCAACGACCATCGCGGGGATGCTAAAAATCATGAATAATGAGGACATCAATATTGTGACGCTCGAAGATCCTATTGAATATTTTATTGACGGTGTTAATCAGTCCCAAGTGCATGAAGAGATCGGCTATACTTTTGCTAATGGTTTGCGCCATATTCTGCGGCAAGATCCCGATATTGTCATGGTGGGAGAAATACGGGATCCTGAAACAGCTCGTCTGGCTACTCAAGCTGCTTTGACTGGCCATATTGTACTCTCTACGCTTCACACTAATGATGCCTTGGGAGTTATTCCGCGTCTTGTTGATATGGGAGTTGAAAAATATCTTATTCCCCCAACTCTCAATTTAGCTGTAGCTCAACGTCTTATGCGACGGCTTTGTCCCACTTGCAAATTGGAAACCAAAGCTAACCAAGCTGAAGAGAAAATTATTAATGAAGCCATTAGAAGTATGCCCCAGGAATATCAAAAAGAGTTGCTTTCTGACAGGGGATATACAATTTATATGCCTAATGAGAAAAACCCCTGTAAAGACTGCGATGGAAAAGCCTATAAAGGGCGGATTGCTATTTTTGAAATGCTAGAGATGACTGATGAGCTGGAGAAAATTATCTTGGGAAATTTGTCGGAATCAGCAATGCGCGAAGAAGCTAAACGTCAAGGCATGATTACTCTTTATCAAGATGGCATAATTAAAGTACTTCAGGGCGTTGTTTCATTAGGAGAGTTGCTCGAAGTGGCCCAATCCGGAGAAAGTGCATAATTAAAGTTTATTTCGATTATCAATGACTGACTATAAAACTTATCTCGATGAACTTTTGCTTACAACAGCCCAAGAAGGTGCTTCTGATTTGCATCTTTCCCCAGGTCATTATCCGATTATTCGAGTTGATAGCCGATTATTACCACTTACTAATAAAACTATACTTGACAAGGAAACGCTAGAGGGAATTGTTTTTATATTGTTGGGGGATCGTAAAGAACGCTTTCTTACGCAGCGAGAACTTGATTTTTCCTATGAATTTGATCAGAAGGCGAGATTTCGCGTCAATGCCTATTTCACCCAGGGCAATGTTGCGGCAACAATGCGATTTATTCCCGATTCGGTCAGAACAATTGAAGAACTCAACCTGCCTTTAATTGTGAAGATTTTTACCAGATTATCCCAGGGTTTCGTTCTGGTAGTCGGTCCAAACGGCCATGGCAAATCTACCACTCTGGCGGCACTAGTTGACCTTATAAACAGGGAACGGACTGAAAAGATTGTGACGATTGAAGATCCAATTGAATATATTTTTAAGTCAGATAAAAGTGTCATCGACCAGAGGGAGGTAAGCCAGGATACTCATTCCTTTCATCGAGCTCTGAGATCTACTTTCCGCGAGGATATCAATGTGATTATGGTTGGCGAATTACGTGACTATGAAACTATGAGCGCAGCGGTAACGGCAGCCGAAACTGGTCATTTGGTTTTTGCTTCACTCCATACCAATAGTGCCTCTCAGACGATTGAACGAATAATCGACAGTTTTCCAGCTGCGCAGCAGAATCAAATTCGATCACAGTTGGCCAATACGATATCAGGAGTCATCTCCCAGCGATTAATACCCCGTATTAAAGGAGGACTCATACCGGCCGTAGAAGTGATGATTGCCACGACTGCTGTCCGGACTCAAATTAGGGACAATCGCCTTAAACAGCTGGATTTGGTAATTGATACCAGTTACGATATGGGTATGATTTCTCTTGACCGTTCACTTTCCGAACTTGTCCGGCGTAAGGAGATTACTATTGAAAAAGCTGAATTTTATTCATTAAATCCATCGAGTCTCCGCTCACTTATCGGTTAATATGGAATATATATATCAGGCAAAAAATCAGGCCGGTGAACTCTTTGAAGGGAATTTGGAAGCCCCGGATGAGAATGTAGCAGTTAATTTGCTTCACAGCCGGGGATTTATAGTTTTATCGCTTCAACCGAGCAAGAAAGACCTTTTTCAGACTGATGTTAATCAGTTTTTTAACAAGCCCAAGAATAAAGATGTTGTTATATTTACAAGACAGTTAGCGACATTAATTGACGCGGACATGCCTCTAGCAGAAGGGTTGAGGACGCTGGCCAAGCAAGTTGAAAAGCCAGTATTACGAAAAATAATAGGTGATATTTCCGATGCCGTGGAAGGGGGTTCCGCTCTTTCGGTTGCTTTGGCCGAGCATCCAAAGTTATTTACCTCATTTTATATTAAATTAGTAAAATCGGGCGAAGTATCAGGCAAGCTTCAGGATTCTTTGAATTATCTGGCTGATTATCTTGAGCGAAGTCAAGCCATTACCTCTAAAATTAAAAGTGCATTGGCCTATCCGGCTTTTGTCGTAAGCGCCATGATTGTCGTCACGTTTATCATGATGGTTTACGTATTGCCGCAGCTTTTGATTATATTTAAGGAAACCGGCATTAAAAATCTTCCGTGGACGACCCGAACTCTTATAGCAGTTACTGATTTTTCACATAAATATGCCGTGGTTATAATTATTTTGGTCGTTGGAACTGGAATTTTTATATGGCGCTACCTTCGCACGACAAAAGGAAAGATTTTTCTTGATGATATAAAGATACGAGCGCCAATTTTTGGCAAGATTTTGAAAAACTTGTACATTGCTCGAATTGCAGAAAGCTTGGAAACGCTTATTAAATCCGGAATTTCAATTCTTGACGGGATAAAAATTACTTCTGAACTGGTCGGTAACCAGAATTATCAAGATATTCTTTTGGATGCAGAAGAGAGCGTTCGGGGAGGCGGTACGATTTCGGATGCTTTTTCTAAATATGCCGATATTCCGCCGCTCGTTACCTCTATGATTTCTATTGGTGAACGGACTGGAAAACTTGATTTTATGCTGGGCCACGTTTCTAAATTTTATCGGTCAGAATCGGAGATAAGCGTGCAGAACATATCTCAACTTATTGAACCGGTGCTTGTTTTTGTCCTGGGTATTGGCGTGGCGCTTCTCGTTTCAAGCGTACTTTTGCCTATCTATAGCTTAATCGGAGCGGTATAATAACTGACTGTAACTCCTACCTGTTGATATCCTTCATTGTCGATAAATTGGCCAATAGATATAATAGAATAAATAACTTTAATAACAGCTGACGAAAATTACCAATAGAGTTTATCTTTTGGGCAAGGTCGTCTGCTGAACTCCTGTGAGTGTCATTTTAAATGCTTCTCGCCGAAAGTTCCGGCTTTCGCGTGGATTTACTTTGGTCGAATTGCTAGTGGTTATCGGTATTATCGGTGTGTTGGCTACATTAGTGCTTGTTCAACTGGGTGCGGCCAGAGGAAGAGCTCGGGATGCCAAACGTATTTCGGATATTAGTCAAGTCCGCTCGGCAGTTGAACTCTATGCCGAAGACCACAGTAATACTTATCCCACCGCTATTTCTGATGCTAATCTTGGGGTGTATATGGCGAACGGAAAAGTTCCTCTTGATCCAACTACTGGCGCGGCTTATGGCTATGCCTATAGTCCGGCAGCTAGTCCGACGAAATATCAGATTTGGGCTGAACTTGAACAAACCTCTGGTGCCAAACCAGCCGCTCTTAATTCCGATGCCGATTTGAATCCTGTCGGTTGGTCGGGCACTTCAGCTAACGGCACGACTGAAGCTTGTACCAGTGCTGCTAATGACTGCATCTACGATTTGGGTCAACAATAATCACTAAGAAAAACAAAGAAGACCTCCCTCGAGGGAGGTCTTCTTTGTTTTTGGCAGGGAAGTTATACTACATTAATGATATATGGTCTGGTGTTTATAATCGGACTTATTTTGGGCAGTTTTTTCAATGTAGTTCTCTCACGGCTGGATCGCGAGGAAGGAATTATCAAGGGTCATTCG
>DASPWL010000025.1:0-2487 GCA_035637795.1 Minisyncoccota bacterium
CACGAGGAGTTTGCGGGTATTGTACCGCACATCCTCATGTTTGATGAGTTCAGAAGCTCTTTGGATGCTCTCTGAAAGGATACCCAGGAGTTCGCCGCTCTTTTCTTCAGAGCGCCGCATCTCCTTAAGCCGCTTTTCAATAGCGTAGGGAAAAAACTGGAGGCGGTGTAGTATGCGGCCAACCGTATTGAGGTAGACCCTGACTTCTTCTGCGCTCTTGAAGCCACTAACGTGGAGTTTGGTCCCAGCTTCCAACTGTTCCGTACAGCTTGCAAAATCGCTATCCATCTGCTTGAAGCGGTTTTCGAGCTCCTGCCAAACAGTGGACGGAGTGTTGCGCTTGAGCTCTTCAAGCTTCTGCTGGGCCTGTTTTTTGAAGTCTCCAGGGATGGCTTTGAGCTGTGAATTGAAATGCCGAATGCGCCAAGCGTTGTCCAGATGGAGGCGTTGAAGCTCGCTTTGTCGAATCCGCTTGTTGAACCAGGAAAACAAGCGGGGTAGGAGAAAGTAGGCAGCGACAAGCACTACTAAAAACGCCACGCTATACATAATCTTAACCTCTCCTTTTGTTAGGGAACAACGAGATATAATCTACGAGAAATCTAGTCATTTGTCAAAGCAGTTTTATTATGAAAAAATATGTCATCTATGCCAGAAATAAAAGATGAAACCGAACAAATAGAAGAAAAAATAAGGCAATCCGACCTTAAGCGGTTGGCTACAGAATGGCTTAATTTTCTTGGAGAATTTTTTGTACCGCCCATCGGCGAATAATAATCCGTTGAGTGACAGGGTGCAGGTGCGGTATGATGTAAGTATGTCGTATGATTTTTTAATTCTAGGCGGTAGCGGAATGCAGGGGAAAATCACTGCCCGAGATTTGCTTGAGAACGGCCATAGGATTTTTCTGGCTGACCTTTTCGATGATGGTGCCAAAAAGGTGCAGGCAAGATTTCCTGAAGTCCAATTTGAATTTATAGACCTGCGCAGTTTGCCTGCCACTATTGCGCTCATAAAAAAAGTAGGCGCACCAGTAGTTATCAATTGCGCTGAATCCGAAGTGGATCTCAATGTCTATAAGGCCTGCTTGGAAGCGGGCAAACATGTTATTGATTTGGGTTCAGGAATCCCTATGACTAAGAAACAGATTGCCATGGGGCCATACTTTAAAAATGCTGGTCTAACCGCTATAACCGGTTGTGGCTCAACCCCAGGCATTAATAATATAGCACTCCACTATGCCCATGGATTACTTGATCGATTGGAAAATATTGAGGCGGGATTTGTTTGGGACTCAAACATAAAAGAATTCGTAGTTCCGTTTTCCATCATGAGTATCATCTATGAATTTACTGAACCAGCGCCAATTATTGAAGATGGGAAGTGGTTACGGAAAATACCACTTGAAACAATAGAGGAAAGGGAGTTTCGTGAAATTGGGAAACAAAAAATATTTCTAGTTCGCCACCCAGAAACATATACCTTTTTCCTTTTCAACCAAAACGACAGAATAAAAAATGTGCACTATTATGCCGGATTTCCTGACCATTCTTTTAATAAGATTGTAGAATTCATTAAAACTGGCCAAGCCGACGACGAAAAAACTATCATGGTAAATGGCAAGGAAATGACTGCCTTGGAGCAACTTTCATTATCTCTTAGGAATCTTCCCTTTCCACCAGGTTATACAGAAAAAGAAAATTTATGGGTCAAAGTAGTAGGCACCAAAGAAGGAGAACCCCACGAGGAAAAAGAAATTTTAATGGAAACGATTGTACCCACTTTGCCGGGCTGGGAAGACGCCGGCTGTAATATCGATACCGGCATGCCGGCTTCGATTATTGCTCAGATGATTTTGGATGGTCGAATTTCTCATCGCGGCAGTTTCCCGCCTGGCCCGGTAGTGCCGACCGAAGACTTTTTCAAGGAGTTGAGAAAACGGCAAATGGTTGTATACTGCAATGGTCAGGTAATTAATTAGATTATGAAGCTTAAGATATTAATTATTGCCATTATTGCGGTTATTGCTGCGGTAGCATTTGCTGAATATGAGCGCGGTTTGAATAGAGCTGAAGTATCGCCTACGCCAACAATATCAATTTCACCCACATCATCACCTTCTCCTTATCCGACTACTCCCAATGGCCAGTCAGGTGTTAGGGGCAAAGTGACGATTGGGCCAACCTGCCCAGTCCAAAGGATTCCGCCCGACCCTAAATGTGCGGATAAACCCTATCAGACAACGCTGAATGTATTTAAAGGCGATAAATTTGTTACCAGTTTTACTTCCGCAGCTGATGGCACCTTCTATGTCAGCTTACCGCCCGGCAGTTATCTAATTACCAAAACTGGAGATTTAACGCGCTCGCCGACTCTGGCTCCGGTATCAGTAATAATATCGTCCAGTCAGATAGTCGAAATTACCATCCGGTTTGATAGTGGCATCAGGTAAATCTGCGATGTCATTACGACCCATCACTTTAAAAG
>DASPWL010000026.1:0-6653 GCA_035637795.1 Minisyncoccota bacterium
GAAGTATCTCTCCCTGAAATCAATTGCGATTATTCTTTTTGTTATCTTCAGTCTTATTCTGTCTGATAAATTTATTTTTCGGGGAAGAATTAATAGTCTACTCATTAGTTTAATTGAAAAACCATTTAGTCAATTCTCCAATCGATTATATAGTCTTAGAATTTTTACGACCCGCCTAAAAGAATTTGGCTATCTTGCTGAGAAGAATCAAGAGCTTGAGATTCAAAGGCAACAATGGCTATCGGCTCTTGCTCAGATTGAAAGCTTAGAAAAAGAAAACGAATTTTTAAAAAAATCGCTTAATATTAATAAAGATCCCGATACTGAAGTTTTTGAAGGAAGTATTTTTCTTGTGAGCCGGCTTCCAAATGGATATGATGTGCTGCTCAATACGGGCACTAAACAGGGAATTGCAGTCGGCGATGTGGTAATAACCCCCGAGAAAGTTTTAGTTGGCCAAGTCAAAGAAGTATTTTCTGCCTATGCTCGAGTTAAAATAGTAAGTGATCCAGGTTTTGAAACTACCGGTCGGGTTATTGGTTCCCAAACAGCCGGCCTCGTTAAAGGTAAATTTGAACAAGGACTTGTATTTGATCTAATTGCCCAGGGGGATCAAATAAAAGAAGGAGATATTGTGGTTACTAATGGAAATGATCTTTTTCCGGCAGCGCTTGTCATCGGAAAAGTTGAATATATTCAAGTTCCTGAAGGCACTTTATTTAAAAGTGTAAGAATTAAACCGGCCATGAATCAATTTAATTTGAGTCATGTGCTTATTATTCATAAAAAATGAATCGCGCATTCCAAATTTTATTTCTATTCTTAATAACTATTGTTATTGGACTGATTTTCCAAGCTCTTTTTGGATTTAAAGAGCAGTTTTCGTTATTAGTTTTCTTTATTACTGCCATTATTTACTGGGGCCTTCAACCAGCTTTAATAATTCCAATGCTAACTTATGGTGTTATCGGCGATGCGCTGTTAGGCCTTCCGCTTGGCCTATCGGCACTTTCATTCTTTATTACGATGCTTGGACTTTTCACGATGCAGCGTTTTGTTGAAATTAGGCCGCTTGCCCGTAATTTAGTTCCTAGGTTTGGCAGTTCATTTATTGTTACTTTTGCCGCCGCGGGTATAATTTATACAAGTTTTTTATTTTTGTATGCTAAATTTGATCAGCTTATTAATCATGTAAAAGCACCGCTTTTAATTTTTGATTCTCAATTCGTACTTTATTCAGTTAGCATAACTCTAATTTGTCTTATGTTATTACTGCTGACTGAAAAGAAAGTAGGATTCTGAATGAATTCCCTATCTTAAAATGACTAATTATAAAATTCCAATAAATAATGATGATTGGGTAGCTCCTGAAGAAACATTAATGGATTCCAGCAGTAATTATTCTGATCTGGAGCAGCCAATTCCAAATACTGTTTTTCGTTTCGGCGGTTTTGTTGCTGCTCTTTTTATCCTGGTTCTTGTAACCGTTGCCTTCAACATGAGTATTTTGAAATTTGATTATTTTCGCGCGCTTGCTTATCAGAATAAGACGGTAAATTTTGCTGTTGCTCCTCCCCGCGGAATCATTTTTGATCATAGTGGTGTTCCTTTGGTTCAGAATTTACCGAGCTTTGATTTACTTGTGGTGACTCGTGAATTACCGCGTATTATTGCAGAGCGGGAATTGGAAGTTCGTCAGGTTGCAGATGTATTGAGTGTCCCTGATCAAGATTTTTTAAATATACTTCAAACTAATGCCAAAAAAGATGCAGTTTTTTTTGCCGGAATTGATTTAACTAAAGACCAGGTTTTAAAGCTGAAACAATCGAATTTACCCGGCTTTTATATTATTACTGGCACGAAGCGTTCCTATGTATATGGTCAGGAATTTTCGACTCTGATTGGCTATACAGGAAAAGTTAGTAAAGAGGATCTTGCTAATGATGCCTATTACCTTCCTTCAGATACTATCGGGCGCCTGGGCTTAGAATCATTTTATGAAGATATATTGCGGGGGAAGCATGGAACAATCTTTTTTGCAAATGAAGCTGAAGAATTTGGAACGAATGTAGATCCAGTTCCAGGCAACAATATTGTGCTTAATATCCGATCTGAAGTTCAACGCCAACTTTGGCAGGAAATGAATACTGTTTTGCGAGGTGCTGGTCTAACTAATGGTGCCGCCATTGTTCAAGATCCCCGTTCGGGGGCAGTCTTGGGGATGGTGAGCTTTCCCAACTATGACAATAATACTTTTACCAGTCAGATAAGTCAGGAAGCATATTCACGCTTATTTGAATCAAAATCTCACCCTTTATTTAACAGGGTAATTGGAGGGCTTTACAATCCTGGTTCAACGATTAAACCTTTCATGGCCATGACTGCCCTTGAGGAAAAAGTTATAGGTCCTGAAGACACGATTCAGGATTGTATAAGTATCTCTATTCCCAATCCGGCTAAACCTGATGAGCCATATGTATATAAGAATTGGCGCGTTGACCTTGGGTTATTTAATGTACGCCGGGCAATTGCTAATTCTTGCAATATATTTTTCTTTACGATTGGAGGAGGCTATGGCCATATATCAGGTTTGGGTATAAATCGAATTGCAGATTATCTCAAAAAAGGCCTGGCTAATCTCGGATTAGGCATTGATTTGCCGGGTGAGGTAAACGGCTTTGTGCCCACACCAGAATGGAAAAAAAAAGTTAAAAAAGAAAATTGGTTTCAGGGCGATACTTATAATGTTTCAATTGGCCAGGGAGATTTATTGGTAACGCCTCTTTGGATTAATAGCTATGTTTCCGCTGTGGCAAATAGCGGGACAGTTTATCAGCCGCAAGTTGTAAGTCGATTTGTGGATAAAGATAAAAATACGATAAAAATAATATCGCCTCAGTCACTGACAAAGTTGCCATTTTCTCAAGATGTAGTTACGGAAGTTCGAGATGCTATGCTAGAGACAGTTCGATCAGGAACTGCTAGAGCACTGCAGGATTTGCCCGTGCAAGCTGCTGCAAAAACTGGTACAGCAGAAGTTATAAAGGGCAAAAGTATCAATGCTCTATTTACCGCTTTTGCTCCCTTTGATAACCCAGAAGTTGCTATAACTGTTTTAGTTGAAGGTTCTGCTACCAATCAGGGATATGCTATTAATATAGCTCATAATTTTTTGAAATGGTATTTTACCCAAAGCCAATAGTTGATATAAGGGGTTTACATTTTTTTGGGGAAAGAGTATCATTCACTTTCAATAGAAATTCCCGCACATAGTTGCGGGATAGTTTCAAAAATCTATGGACACAAATCAGTATTTTTCAAGAGAGGGCCTGGAGAAATTGAAGCAGGAGCTTGAGCATCGAACTAATATTATGAGAACAGAGATTGCTGTTCGGATTAAAGAGGCAAAAGAACAAGGAGATTTATCTGAAAATGCCGAATATACTGAAGCGAAAGAAGCCCAATCTCTTAATGAAGGCCGGATTGAAGAACTCAAAAATGTTCTTGACCGGGCAATTTTGATTGAGGATACAGCTGCTAATGGTTTGGTAAGCGTAGGTTCAAGCGTCACGGTTGAATCAAAAGAAGGTACTCGCTCATTTGTGATCGTTGGTGCGGCTGAATCAAATCCGACTGACGGATTCATCTCCAATGAATCTCCTCTCGGCAGCGCATTTCTCGGCCATAAAAAAGGCGATACGGTGGAAGTAAAAACTCCAAAAGGCGTTACTCAATACATGATTCTGGAAGTTAAGTAATAAGCGGCTTAAACAAGCCGCTTATTTATTGAGTTTTACTGTTAAATTACTATAATAGATGAATCATGCCCTTAGAAGATATTAAGGCGGCGCGGCTGGAAAAGTTAGAACATCTTAAAAAAACTGGAGTTAATCCCTATCCAGCCAAATCTTGGCGTACGCATAGCGTTGCTCAGGTACTTGAAGAGTTTGATGCCCTTAGCCAGTCCAAGGCAGTCTTAGCCTTGGCCGGACGGATTATGGCTAAAAGAGAGCATGGCGGGGCAACCTTCTTGGATATTGATGATGGCAGCGGAAAAATCCAGGTTTTAATCAAGAAAGACTCGGTGGGAAATAAAGAATATGAATCATTTGGCAAGACAGTGGACATAGGCGATATTCTTGAAGTGAGCGGAACCCCTTTTATTACGACTAAAGATGAGCGGACACTGGCAGCGGAAAAATATCGAATTCTTACCAAATCTCTCCTACCTCTGCCGGAAAAATGGCATGGCTTGCAGGATGTTGAAGAGCGTTTTAGGAAACGCTATTTGGATCTTCTCTTAAATAGGGATGTGCGTAAAAAGTTTGAAATGCGCAGCAAAATCATCCAGGAGATAAGAAATTTTTTTATTGAAAAAGATTTTATGGAGGTAACTACGCCTACGCTCCAGCTTTTGTACGGCGGTGCTTCAGCTCGGCCGTTTAAGACCCATGTTCATTTTATGAATATAGATGTATTTTTGCGCATTGCGCCCGAACTTTATCTTAAGCGGCTATTGGTGGGCGGTCTTGAAAAAGTGTTTGAATTTACGACTAATTTCCGCAATGAAGGCATTGATCGCGACCATAATCCGGAATTTAGCGGCGTTGAATTCTATGCCGCTTATAAAGATTTGGACTGGGCTATGGAATTGACGGAAGAACTCTTTGAACGAGTTTTGGCCAATATAAAAAATGATAAAATTATCAGCTATCAGGGAACAACGGTGAATTTCAAAAGGCCATATGCACGAGCAACTTTTAACGAACTTTTAAAAAAACATGCCAAGATTGATTATGATTTTGCGGATGAAGAACAATTAAAGAAAAAAGCTCAAGATTTGGGAATTATGATTGAAAAAGTTGTCGGTAAAGGAGCTGTGGCTGATGAAATTTTCAAAAAAGTGATTCGTACAAAACTTATTGACCCTATATTCGTGACTGATTATCCGGCCGAATTATTGCCGTTGGCTAAGCGATTAGATGAATCTTCAGAATATGTAGGGGCATTTCAATTTTATGCCGGAGGATTGGAATTAATCAAAGCCTTTTCCGAATTGAACGATCCGATTGACCAGCGTGCCCGACTTGAAGCGCAGGAACAAAGCCGGGCAAAAGGCGATGAGGAAGCTCAGCGGCTCGATGAGGATTACATTGAAGCGCTGGAATACGGCATGCCGCCGGCGGCCGGCTGGGGTCTAGGCATCGATCGTTTGGTGGCCTTGCTGACTGATTCTCATTCTCTTCGGGAAATTATTTTATTCCCGCTAATGAAGCCAAGGGATTGATATATGCTAGATATTAATTTTATTCGGGAAAATCCCGATGCGGTACGCAAAGGTGCCAAATTGAAAGGCATAGAAGTTGATGTTGAGAAGATTATTGCTCTAGATGACCGTCGGCGACAAGTATTGCAGGATTTAGAATCGCTTCGGGCCGAGCAAAATAAAAAATCAAAGAATAAAGATGCTTCTAACCAAGCAGAGGAATTACGAGATCTCAAAGATAAAATCAAAAACTTAGAATCACAACTGAAGAGTATCGAGAATGATTATGGAGTACTTATGCTCAATGTGCCTAATGTGCCTGCTTCAGACGTTCATGAGGGCAAAGATGATTCTGAAAATAAAGTCATTAGAAAGTGGGGAGAAATATCTGATTTTAATTTTGAGCCGAAGGACCATCTGGATTTGGGTGAAAAACTTAATCTGATTGATGTTGAGCGGGCAGCAAAAGTATCCGGCCCGCGGTTCGCTTATTTAAAAAATGATGCCGCACTACTGGAGTTTGCTTTGGTGCAGTTTGCGATGGATATTCTTATCAATGAAGGATTTACGCCTATTATTCCGCCCGTGCTTATTAAAAATGAAATTACGCAAGGTTTAGGTTATTGGGAGGCAGGCGGTGATGACTATTATTCTGTTCAGGATGAAGAAGGTAAGCAATTTTACCTTGTGGGCACAGCCGAACATTCCATCGTCCCAATGCATAAAGATAAAATTTTCGAAAAGAGTGACTTGCCCAAGCGCTATGTCGCTTTCTCGACTTGTTTTCGCCGAGAAGCGGGTTCATACGGAAAGGACACCCGAGGAATTTTGCGGGTACATCAATTTGATAAAGTGGAAATGGTTTCATTTACGACCGAAGATCAGGATGATAATGAACATGAATATCTGCTCTCCTTGGAAGAAAAATTGTTTCAAGCTCTTAATATTCCATATCAAGTGGTAAAGATGTGTACTGGTGATTTAGGTTTCCCGGTAGCACGTAAATATGACATTGAAGCTTGGATGCCGGGTCAGAATAAATATCGGGAAGTGACTTCAACCTCCACTACGACTGATTTTCAAGCCCGGCGATTGAATATTAAATATCGCGATGGCAACCTGCCTGCTGGCAAGGCAGGTGAGAAAAAGTTCGCCCGAATTCTTAATGGTACCGCTTTCGCTATAGGCCGCACTATCATTGCTATTTTGGAAAACTATCAGACAAAAGAAGGAACAGTTTTAGTTCCAGAAGTACTGCAGAAGTATCTAGGTAAAAAAGAGATTAGATAGGGATTATTATTTGCGACCCTTGCCATATTGATTAATACATTAATGAACCCCAGCCTACCCGAGTGTCGCAAATAATAATCTCTATCTAATATGAGAT
>DASPWL010000027.1:0-7695 GCA_035637795.1 Minisyncoccota bacterium
GCAGTAATACCCAGGGCTTTTACGTCTTTTTTGAATTCTTGTTCGAATTTTTTAGCATGCTCTTCCGGATCTTCGCCAGCATGCATCGCCCGATCAAGAATTTTATCGTCTACATCAGTAATGTTTTGAATATAGTTGACTTGATATCCGCGGTGCCGTAAGTATTTGGCAATCATGTCGAAGATAACAAAAGTCCTGGCATTGCCGATATGAATAAAGTCATAGACCGTAGGGCCGCAGACAAACATTTTTAATTCCCGAATCGGTCCCAAGTCTTCAATAGATTTTGACAGGGTGTTGTAGAGCTTCATTTAAGTAAGAAGAACGAAAAAAGTTCCAGTTATCATTAGGAAAAAAGTTGCATAACCTAGATAATTGATTGCCGGCCGGGATATATGCTGGCCCACAATTTTAGGGTTATTGGCCATATGAATAATAAACATTATCAGAATTGGAGAAATAGCGCCGTTTAGAACACTGGTATACAAAAGGGCTTGTAAGGGATTAATTCCTAAAAAAGGAATAGTAAGGCCGATGATAATGGCAAAAATTATTATCAGATAGAATTCTTTGGCTTGGGCTAGGTTCTGTTGGAATCCGCCTTTCCAGCCGAAAATCTCGGTGATAACGTATGCGGCTGAACCGGCCAGTACAGGAATGGCAAGCAGGCCCGAGCCAACAATTCCGGCCGTGAACAACAAGTAGGCATAGTCGCCGGCCAGCGGTTTAAGGGCTTGGGCTATATCACGTAAATTCTCACTTGGATTTCCTACGTTAAAAAGGGTAGCGGCGGTTAATGCCATTACAAAAAATGATATAACGTTGGAAAATAGCATGCCAATTTTAGTGTCTAATTCCATCTTTTTAAGAGTGCCCTTGCGGACACTTCTAAATTTGCAAACTTTAATTTTAGGATTTTTTAATTTGGTTTCCTCGGCTTCCTCACTGGCTTGCCAGAAATATAGATAGGGAGAAATAGTTGTTCCAGCTACGGCAAATAACATAAAAACAAATGCCCGTGAGGATTGAAAGTGGGGAATAAAGGCGCCTTTCAAGGCAGCTAACCAGCTAGCATGGATTGTAAAAAATGAAACAACGTAGGCACAAAGACTCAAGGATAGCCACTTGAACAAGAGAACGATTTCTTCATAATCAAGCACGATCATTAGCAAGAGCACAAATCCCGACAATCCAATGGCTAGGGCCTCTATAGGTATCGGTAAAATAAGATTCATTGCTCCGGCCATACCATAAATATTGCTGCCTACATTTAGAATATTGGTAAATACGATTATTATGGCTACTAAAAAGAGAAAAAATTTGTGGTAATGACGCTTTAAATTTCCGGCTAGCCCGCACCCGGATAATGCTCCAATCCTGGCACTCATCTCCTGAACCGCAATCATAAAAGGGAGTATAAATACCATCACCCAAAGCAAGGCATTCCCGAAACGGGCACCGGCTACCGAATAGGTAGCTATGGCAGAGGTATCATCATCAGAAGCGCCTGTAATCACCCCTGGGCCGAGAGTTTGCCAGAATTTCTCAAGTTTTTTGACCACTTTTTAATTATATCACACAAAAATTAATGTTATCTTCGTTAATAATAATTAAATTAGATTAGCACTCTTGACATGAGAGTGCTAATGAGTAAAATGTTATTAGAATGATTACCGAGCGTCAAAAGCAGCTTCTGGATTTCATTGTCAGAGAGTATGTAAAATCAGCAGAACCGGTGGGTTCGGCGCTGGTATTCGGGAAGGGCAATTTTCAAGTTAGTCCGGCTACAATTCGCAATGACATGCAGGTACTGGAAAATCAAGGTTATTTGGCTCAACCTCACACTTCTGCCGGCCGAATGCCAACCGATAAAGCTTACCGCTGGTTTGTTAATACGCTGTTATCCCAGGAAGATTATGATATCCCCACTCGGGATAAAAGAAAGATAGAAGATACCTTAATTCGGGCCGGGGATAACCCCCACGAATTAAATCGAACTGCTGCCCAGGTGCTTCAGGAGCTTTCAGACAGTGCTGTTATTGCCAATATTAGGGGCGCCAGGGATTTTTATAAAGTAGGCCTGACTAGTTTGCTTGGATTCCCTGAATTTCAAGAATTTGAACAGATCTTTCAATTAACGAGTTTTTTTGAACATTTTGACCAACTGTTTAACCAAGTAGAACAAGAAATTTTGGGAACATTGAAAGATGAGCTAGGTTTCGGAATATTTATTGGCCGGGAAAATCCATTTCAAAGCACTGGTGATGAAACGGTTATTGTAGCTCAATATAACTTACCTCATCGATATGCCGGATCGCTGACTGTTATCGGACCGACGCGAATGGATTATCGTCGAAATATCGGATTGGTAAACTATGCTTCCCAGTTTCTTAATAAGTTAGCTAGTCAAAAATAATATGGAAGAAATACAAAATAAAACAACTAACGGCGAGGTTCAGGATAATCATGATGCTTGGGAGCAAAAAGCCCAGGAATATCTTAATGGCTGGAAGCGGGCTCAGGCAGATCTTATAAATTATAAGAAAGAAGAGGCAAAACGAGTTGCCGATGTGATTAAGTTTGGGAACGAAACAGTAATTCTCCAGGTTATCGATCTTTATGATGATCTCCAAAGGGCCTTAAGTCATGCGCCGCCTGAAATTAATGAAAAGCACAGCTTATGGTTAAAAGGTATGCAACAGGTCGCGCGTAGATTTGATGAATTATTGAAAAATTATGGTGTAGAAAAGATTGATACGGCCAATATGTCCTTTGATCCAGATGTCCATGAGGCAGTGCATAAAGATGTCGAACATGAAGCGGAAGGAGAAAAAATAATCGAAGAATATCGTCCGGGGTATAGAATGAATGGTAAAGTTATACGCCCGGCGAGAGTAAAAATTAGTAAATAAGATATGAGGTGGATGGACTATTTGTGACCCTTGCCACATTGATTAATACATTAATGAGCCCCAGCCTGCCCGAGTGTCACAAATAGCCCATCCACCCAATAACCTAATAAAATTTTAGGAGCAAGTGTAAGGTTCACCAATTGAAACTTATACTTGTGACTAAAATTTAGTATGTATGAAAATCACAAAATACGACTATCCGTTTAATCCATTCAGGATTGAGCGATTATTCGATGATGATGTGTTTGGTATTTTTCCGGCCGTGAAGCGTCATTTTGAGCCGCCAATGGATATTTATCAGAATGAAAAAGAATTTGTGGTAGAGCTTCAAGTACCGAAAGCCATTGCGGAAAAAGTCGGTGTTTCAGTTGAGGACGGCGTTCTTAAGATTGAAGGTTACCAGGAAGATAAGCGGGAAGAAGATGGCCGGCATTATTTCCGAAGAGAAATCCGGCGCGGTGGCTTTGCCAAGATGATTTCTTTGCCGGTGCCGGTAAAGGAAGATGAAGCCAAAGCGGTATTTTCTGACGGCGTCTTAAAAGTTATGATTCCGAAAACCGAAGTTAAGCAGCCCAAGAAAATAGATGTAGAGGTAAAATAACCTTTATAAATACTATGGCAAAAATATTAGGAATTGATTTAGGTACAACTAATTCGGCGATGGCGGTTGTCGAAGGCGGCCAGCCGCGGGTGCTTGAGAATAAGGAAGGCATGCGTACTACGCCTTCCATGGTAGCTATTGGTAAAAATGGCGAGCGTTATATTGGCGTGACGGCTAAGCGACAGGCGGTAACTAATCCAGCTAATACTATTTTTTCGGTAAAGCGGTTAATTGGCCGCCGATATTCTGATCCGGAAGTCCAGCGAGACAAAAAACTTTTGCCCTATGAAATTCGGGAAGGCGCCCATGGCGATGTCGAAGTTAAAATGGGTCAAGGTGAAGGTTCACGCGGAGCGGGAACCTTCACCTTGGAAAAGTGGTACAAGCCGGCTGAAATTTCGGCTATGATCCTGCAAAAATTAAAAACGGACGCCGAAGACAAACTGGGCGAAAAAATTACTGACGCCATTATTACGGTTCCGGCTTATTTTGACGATTCTCAGCGCAAAGCGACAAAAGATGCGGGAGAAATTGCCGGCTTGAACGTTAAGCGGGTTATCAATGAACCCACCGCGGCAGCGTTGGCTTACGGCTTCAGTAAAAAGAAAGATGAAAAAATTGCCGTTTATGACTTCGGCGGCGGCACCTTCGACGTGTCGGTTTTGGAAGTTTCTGAAGACACCATCGAAGTAAAAGGTACGGGCGGCGATACTCATCTGGGTGGTGATGACTTTGACCAGCGAATTATCCAATATTTCATCAAGGAATTTCAGAATCAGCAGGGGATCGATGTTTCTAAAGATCAGATGGCCGTTCAGCGATTGAAAGATGCTGCAGAAAAAGCCAAGCACGAACTTTCCAGTACGATGCAAACCCAGGTAAATATCCCATTTCTTACAGCTAATGCCTCTGGTCCAAAACACTTTGAGACAACTTTTACCCGAGCTAAGCTAGAAGAATTAGTTCGAGATTACATTGATAAGTCAATTGAATTGACCCGAAAAACGGTTGAGGAATCCGGGTTAAAGATGTCAGATATCAATGAAGTAGTTTTAGTGGGCGGCCAGACTCGCATGCCAGCCATGGTGGAAGCAGTTAAAAAGCTGTTTGGCAAAGAGCCGCATAAAGATATTAATCCAGATGAAGTGGTAGCGGTTGGTGCTGCTATCCAAGGCGGTATCCTCCAGGGAGACGTGCGCGACGTGTTGTTGCTTGATGTTACGCCGTTATCGCTAGGCATTGAAACTTTAGGCGGTGTAATGACTAAGATGCTGGAAAAGAATACTACTGTTCCGGTAGCCAGGACCCAAACTTTTTCCACAGCGGCTGATAACCAGCCTTCGGTGGAAATCCATGTTCTGCAGGGCGAACGGGCTATGGCCACGGACAATAAGACTCTAAGCAGGTTTATTCTTGACGATATCCCGCCAGCACCTCGAGGTGTACCTCAGGTTGAAGTTACTTTTGACATTGATGCCAATGGCATTCTCAATGTAAAAGCCAAAGACAAAGCGACTGGCAAAGAGCAGTCAATTCGCATTACCGGCTCATCCGGTCTGACCGAAGACGAAAAGAAGCGGATGATGGCTGATGCCGAAAAATTTGCGGCTGAAGATGCAAAGAAAAAGGAATTAATCGATGCCCGCAATATGGCTGAGTCGCTTATCTATATATCGGAGAAAGCTTTGCGTAATGCTGGCGAAAAAGTTTCAGCTGAAGACCGAAAACAAATTGAAGACAAGATTGCAGCGGTTAAAAGCGCCAAAGACAGTGAGAGTGTGGATGCAATTAAGCGCGCTACAGATGATTTGTCAGCCGCAGCACAAAAAATAGGCCAAGCAATGTATAATCAAGGCAATCAAGCCGGCTCGCAAGGGAATGGTGCGGCTGAGAATGCTTCAAATACGCACCAAAAAGCTCAGGAACCTCAAGAACCTCCACAGTCAACATCTAAATAGTTAAAGAAAGCCTCGGCTTGCAGGTAACTGCTTGCCGAGGCTTGTCGAGTTGGGCTCACTTTGATTCTTCCTTGAAGTAGAAGACTCGTGTCCGAGGCGATTCTCCGGGACGGAACGGCCGAGTAGTTAGATGAAGAGTAAGCCGTTCCAGGTGGGCTGAATCCCGTTCGATGAAAATCTTGTCGATAGTCAATCCGGGATTCAATTCGTAGGTTCCATCGTCAACTACTTCTATCCTGTCATTCGATTCTGCCCAGAGTTGGGGTGCTTTGTCGGACTGTATCCAGGGCAGGAAAACGAACCGAAAACCGTTCATTAAAAGAGCAACGGTAATCAGTCCGAAGGCAACCGCTATCTTCCAAAGGGGACTCGGCGGTCGGCTTAGCATGAGTACCTCCTCCTGATAATAATTAAATATCATAATGAATAAACCGATGCAAGATTTTGCCGCATTTGTGCACATGAAAAATAGCCGATAAGTGCTATTCTAAAAACAGATAACTATAAATGACTAGAGATCCATACACAACTTTAGGCATATCGCGCAATGCCACGGTGGAAGAAATTAAAAAGGCTTACCGCAAACTGGCTCATCAGCACCATCCGGACAAGACGGGGGGAGATGACAAGAAATTCAAAGAAATTAACGAGGCCTATCAAATTCTTTCCGACCCTAAAAAGCGTTCTTCATACGATACTTTTGGCCATGCTTACAATGATGGCGGTTTTCAGAACGGACAAGAGCAAACCGGATTCGGCGGAGGCTTTGATTTTAACGATATTTTTAATAGGGGCGGCGGTTTTCATTCTGGTGGTTTTGAAGACATTTTTGATCTATTTTCCGATGCTTTTAGCACAGGTACGCGCTATCAAGAGGAGCCATTAAAAGGCGAGGATATTTATTTGGAGGTACCGTTGATTAAAAAGGATTTGAGCAGCAAGAAAATATTCGAATTTGAAATTTATAAAGAGTGTCCGGTTTGTTCAGCAACAGGATTGGCTAAAGGCGCTAAACTTAAAGATTGTGAAGTTTGCAAAGGTGCTGGCCAAATCCGTCAGACATCCCGTACGCCCTTTGGCTCATTTACTCGGGTGGCAATCTGTCAGGTATGCCGGGGCAAGCGTAAAATTCCAGAACGAGTATGTGATGAATGTCGAGGCGAAGGGCGGATTGTTGCCCGCAAACAAATGGAAATTCATATTCCCAAATCAGTTGATGATGGATATACCATTGTTGTCCCCAAAGGTGGAAATGTTGGCAAGGAAGGCAAACCGGCGGGGGATTTGATAATTACTTTGCGCATGAAATAATCGCTCGCATTTTGCATTGGCGACCCTTGCCATATTGATTAATACATTAATGAACCCCAGCCTACCCGAGTGTCGCCAATGCAAAACCCTTGCTTTGGGTTGAGGGAGATTTTTCGGTTGATTTTTTTAGTTTTTGGGATATAATATCATTTGTACTTAGGAGGCAATATGACAAAGGTAAGCGGGCCGGCCTGGCAGCTTCGCCAGGGCCAGAGACAACGGTTTGTAGAGCGGTGGCAGAGACAGGTTTTCCATGAGATGGAAGATCGAGAAAATGGGGATTTCTTCCTACTCCAAGTTCTTCTGAATCTTCTGTCGTATGCCGGCCTCTGGCTCCAACTTCAAGAGAAGCTGGTATTCACTGTGAAGGACATAAGACTGGGAGCGGGTTTGAATGAAGCAACTGATTTCGTAGGCACCTTTATCCGGGAAGCCAAGAAATTCGCCAAGGTTCCAGAGGAAATTCTGGTACTAGTACAAGAGTTCTTCCAAAAACTCGAACCTTCGCTCTGGTCTACGCTCTGCAGTCCCTTCCAGCGGAAAGAACTGTACAACACTCAAGAAGTATACGGCGTACCTCAATCTTCCGACGAGATTGAAGTTGATCTTGAAGAAGATTAGTTCATGCCCGCGAAAGCTCACAGCTGACCGTGGGCTTTTCGTTCTTAGAGTGATAAAATAAAGATATGAAATCGCCTATTTGGATTGGGCTTTTTATAGGCTCTACTATTGGGGGATTTATTCCGAACCTTTGGGGGGCAAGCATATTTTCAGTATCGGGGATCTTATTTTCCGGACTGGGCGGAATTGTCGGAATTTGGGTTGGATATCGCCTTATGGATTAATTTTTGACGTGGGGACATGCTTCATGGTATTTTCATTTATATGTTCGATATAGCAATTTATCCTTTAA